>JAOUFJ010000007.1 GCA_029858255.1 candidate division WOR-3 bacterium
TACTCTAAAAGGTGCCTGTCCCCTATTCGTTGTATCTGACGATTATTTCAGTAGTACGACCTTTTCAACCACCGCAGATTGTTCTGTCTCGAGTTTAACGAAGTAGATTCCGGCAGAAGTTTTCCGGCCTGAGTTATCATTACCGTCCCACTGAACAGATATCGGATAACCGATAACAGATTTCAGATCAAAAGACCTGACCAGACGACCACTTGCGTCGTAGATACTCAGGCTGGATGCCATATCGCCGTTACCCAGCATGAAGGATATGCTTACCGTATTTTTGGATACTGTTGGAACAACCCTTAGCACCGGTTGAATGGCTTTCAAACCAGAACCATTCTCCGCGATTCCGATAAAGCTCGCCAGGTTACCCAGTTCCCATGCCAGCAGCGATGGATCGCCAGGACTCTCAGATGGGACTCGGTAGAATTGCGCGATGAGTCTCAGGGCGTTGTATGTTGTCGTATTCAGACCACTAAGGTCGACCGAATCCACGGCTAACGCAGAATAGAAGCCAGTCGCATTGCCGGGCAGATCACCATCCGGGATCAATTGCCAGGTCGAACCATTGTTGTATTCTACCTGGATCCCGATCGAATCACCGGCCGTTGCTTTATACCAAGCCGCAGTTCCCCAGTTCGGACGGTTGTACATACCAGCCAAGTCATCAAAAACCACCGGCGTACTAGTGACGGTTCCTTCGTTGCCAGAAGTCTGGAACGTGTACCTCAATGCTACGTTATCGCATGCTCCTGCCCAACCCCAGTGCGATGCCGAAGTGCTGTCACTGTAAAACCAGTTGAACTGAACAGAATCACACGGCAGATAAGATGTGAGGTCGATGGTTGCCGTACCGCTCGCGCTCGTGGTATAGAGGGCGATATCGGTCCAGGTTGTCCAGCTGCTTCCGGTAAACCGGCGCATCTTGACACGCATCTTCTCCCCGGTCTCATAGAGTCTGAAACCATAGCCGTATACAATATCCAGATCAGATGCAGCGGGAGGGATCGCAACCGCCGGAGATATCAATTCTTCGTTGTAACTAGTAGAACCGCTTCCAGCATCGTCATCCGAGTAGTAAGCATACGCTGAACCATAGTCAGGCGGAGTGTAAGCACCGATGTCACCAGTTGTGCCTACTGTCCACTCATACGGGTCGCTGTTGCCATTAACCACGGTCCATCCAGCCGGCATGGTTCCGGTTTCGAAATCTTCAAAGAAGAAGGTATCGATCAACGTAGCACCGCCTGGTATGATTATTATGCTGTCACCGGCAACCGTCGTCGCGAAGAAGAGACTCCCGCTGAATTGCTCGGCCTTGGTTTGATACCAGCTACACGTATTCACTGGAAGACCTGTGAGCACTGTAAGCGAATGCGCACTAGTGTATGGGGTCCACAAGCCGGTTCCGCTCGGGTCTGACGCCCTTACCTTCCACCAATATGTCTCATTATTGGTAAGCGGGGACGGAAACGTAAAGTAAAAGTTGCTGCCGCTTGCCTGCGGTGAACTTGTTGTGCTCTCAGGATTGGCAAAGTTCGGATCAGTATCCCACATTATCCTGTACGCGATATCATCGCCCTGCGGGTCTACTGAATTAAGCACAAGAGTAGGCTGCGATTCCGGCACACGCACACAGTTAAATGGCTGCACGATCGCAGGAATAGACGGCGCGCCGACGAGATCAGGCAGTTCGACGATTCCTGCCTGAAAGACTTCTTTGTCGCCCGTATCCTCCTGAATCCAGGCGTAGATCCGGCACCTTTCTTGATCCCACCCTAAAGGTACATTGAAAGCACGGCTGAAGGTCACAGAATCTCCGGGAGCGACGGTGACCGTTTCACCAAGTTCATTCGGCAGATAATCACGCGCAACATCGTTGTGCCAGGTATCACCGTTGGGCGCTACGTAATAACAACTATCCTCAACGATAACAAAATACACCCGCGCGGTTATGCTTGCGGTTGAGTCATTCCTGAATTGCGCATATATCGTACCGTCACCGCGGTTCGGCATGTACATTCCCCACATTGTCACAGTTACCGGTGACGGTTGATTCATCCGGTTCGTTATAGCGGCCGAATAACCAGCCGACACTTGATCGCCATCCACATAGCAATCCGGTGTGTAGGAGACGCCGTAGAAATTGAATCCCCGGTTTGCTCCTTCCGCACAATAAAGTGGATAGCTGCTCACAAGATGGATCTCGACGAGCGCCACCCGATCAGGATAAGTCGCTGCTATTTGTGCCAGTTGACCACTGACAGATGTGCAAGTGCCTCAGCCTTCCTGGTACATTTCTTCAACCATGACCACTCGCTCTGCTCCAGCCGCGGTGTTGACAAGACCCAACCCCAGCAGTAACGCCAGGCTCATACCAACGAAACGCTTCATAAAACCTCCTTTTTGCATAATAATGCCTCCCACGCAAAAACGTACTCTTTGCCCTTTTGTATATACGGT
This sequence comes from candidate division WOR-3 bacterium, assembly GCA_029858255.1. NCBI lineage: Bacteria > Pseudomonadati > Caldifarciminota > Caldifarciminota bacterium. The sequence continues at coordinate 2,467 of JAOUFJ010000007.1, forward strand.
TCCCCGCCTATTGATGTACACCCCTGAATTCCGTTCTGAACTCGTAATTGTAAACATAATAAATACCCGCGTCAATGGTTATCGAAACTCCGTGTTCGTATCTCCCCGTAAATCCCACCCTCAATCGGAATTCCCAATGCCCATTGACTTTAGTTGAATAATGAACTATAATGTTGGGGGGTTATTCGGTTGCGGGGTTAGGAAAATGTAAACGGAAATCGGATCATTTGGGCATGAAACGCAACTACATGATATTATGACAAAAATTAGCAGAACATTGATCCTTTATACAGTCATGATTGCTTTAGTTATCAGTCCAGCCATTCTTGCTGCACAAGGCAATGAAGTTACCCATCGTAACGTCATACTACAGGCACGGGCCGATACGATTGAGAATTTCGATGACGGCATCATACAACTGTATTCCTATCCTAACGAGGATATGGATCCTGATGCTTGGGCACTCGATTCGCTCATAACCTACAATAATTCTGCATTCTCACTGAAGTTGTGGGGCAACACCTGGAAAATAGAGAGCATTGTTCCGGTCACGCTCGACACGAGCGACGTCTGGAAAGTGTCCGCCTACATAGATACGCTTGCTGAAATCCAGGGATTCGGATTGCGCGACACCGCGCATACTCTGTTTTATTCTTTTGCCGGAACACAGCAACTAAATCCCGAGGACTGGGTTACTGTATATCAAGGAGCCTTTCCTCAACGGGTCTGGAACAATTACCTATTACCGGTCGGCCAGGACTGGCTCGCATATTACGATTACCTGCCAACGATCACGGGTATTGTCTTTATTAACGATCGTGATTATGATCCCGACGGCGTAGTATACTTCGATGACGTCCTCGATATCACATTCGACCTACCGATGGCACCGCAGGTTACTATCGATCATGTGCCCGGTAAGGTTTACAGAGACGCTCATGGTACACGGCTTATCGATGTTCAGTTTTACAGCACAGTAATAGATACCGACTCTTGGTATCATGACTATTTCTGGTATTTTGGCGATGATTCGACGAGCACGGAACCTAATCCGTATCATACCTACATTGTCGAAGACGATCATCCCTACACGGTACTGCTCGAAGTAGTAGACAGCACGAACTTGTGGGGACGGGCGATATGCCAGATAACGGTGGATCCCGGACAAACGACATTCCCTTTAACAATGAATTTCGTTGGGGACATAATGCTCGCGAGAAGGTATGAATACCCGGGCGGTATAATTCCGACGCTGGGTGTTGAAGCTATTTTCGAACCAACCCTCCATTATCTGGGCAACATCGCTGAAGTCACCGTGGCTAACCTGGAATGTCCATTGACAGACATGGGAACGCCGCACCCAACCAAACCCATCATATTCAGAGGCTCTCCCGAGAACGTGGCTGGCCTCGTCTATGCTGGCATCGACGTCGTCACCATTGCCAACAATCATATCATAGATTACGGATTGGAGGGCTTACAGCAAACACAGGCTGTGCTTGACTCAAATGATATTATTTATTCAGGTGCAGGCGCGAATTCTTACGAGGCTTATCTTCCGCTTTTCATTAACAGGAAGGGTACGAGCATTGCCTTCCTGGCTTCGAGCGACCGAACCGGGCAGTATGACAACTACCAGCCGTACCTGAACGCAGGCTTCAACAAACCAGGATTTGCCAATTTAACCCAGTATGACGTCTCCCGACAAATCCAGGCAGTTGAGAACGATGCCGACATCATCATCATCGAGATGCATTCGGGCGATGAATACAATCCAGTACCCGAGACTTTCGGTATGGACCGGAGAGACTTCGACGAGGAGGAAATGTATTCACCATTCCTGTTCATACCGAGCAGGAGCGATATCGCTGACCGGCACCACGCAATTGACGAAGGTGCTGATCTCGTAGTCTGCCATCACGTGCACGTTCTACAGGGCATGGAAGTCTATGATGGCAAACTGATTGCGCATTCATTGGGTGATTTCACATTCGACCTGAACTACCCGGAAACGTACCCGTCAATGATACTTAACGCAAAGATAGACAATACTGGCTTCAATCAATATCGCGCGGTACCGGTATACATAGATGATTACATTCCCAGACGTGCACATGGTGAACTTGGATTGTACATTCTCGACTATCTCGCTCGCCGCACCAGGGATCTGGATACATATCTTATTGTCGACCGCGACAGCGTGACCGCACAGGTTGTTCTCGATACCGCAGGTCTCACATCCACGATTACTGCATTCGCTGACACGGTCGAGTTGCGCGAAGAAGACAATGCATGGATATCAAACCCGCTGCGTCTCGCCAAAGAGGGAGACATCGCTTCGATAGCGGACATCAACCCCTATGGAGACTGGCAATTCCGCCTCGGCAGGGAAATGGTCTGGTTCGGCAATTGTGAGGACGAAGGCTGCACAATGTGGCTGCTTGACCATCCTGATGAATTCTACGACGACAGCATTTTTTATGCCGGGGTAAGGTCTTTATGCCAGTACCGTTCACAACAAAATGTAACAATAGCTACTCACTTCGAAAACCGCCTGCCATGCTATTCTGATACTACTGACTACACGGTATGCGGATACATCAGAACAGATAATGGAAACAACGCCGAGGTGTTGATCAGGTTTTACCAATCACGCACAAGCGGGCTTTCTATTGGTTCAGAGTCTGCCGGACAGGTCAGTGGTACAAACGACTGGGCTTTCTATTATAATAATTTCGCTCCGGCAAATGGTACCAACTATTTTGATGTTTGGTTAAGGAGCGAAGGCCCGCAAACGGGTGATGGGTACGCCTGGTTTGACAATGTCGGCATCATCGAATGGGGAGATTGGCAGACATTCACCATCCCTGCAGAGATCACAACACCGAATGATTACTATTGGATTCAGATAAGAACTGACGTTGAGACAATCAGCGCCGTGGTATCTTATGAAGAAGAGCATTACAGTATACAGACTGCGGTGAATGATTACAAGAAAGAAACCATAAATTCAACCTACCTGCGTTGTTTTCCGAATCCCGCAATATCCAACATCAATTTCCAGTACTATCTTACCGAGCCCGCGGAAGTCGAGCTGAGAATATATAACATCCTCGGTCAGGAAGTAAGAACCTTGAGCAGCGGTCACCAGCTTGCAGGGCGCAAGACGATCCAATGGGATGGATACGATAATCAACACAGACGTCTCAGTACTGGAGTTTACTTTTGCCGATTGCAGGCAGGTAACGATGAACAAACAAGGAAAGTAATCCTGTTGAAATAAGGGATAGTTGCTGATTAACTGGTATATTTGTATGAAATAATATTATGTTTAGTAAAAAAGAACTGATTGCATACTGCGGACTATACTGCGGTGATTGCGCAGGATATTCTGGCGAGATAGCGGAAGCTGCGAAGAAACTGAAAGACACAACGCAACGGTACAAATTCCGACAAACGGCAAAAAACCTCTTCTCCAAGGAATTGAAGGATTATGATACATTTTGTGAGATGATGGATTTCATGACGCAACTCAAGTGTCCCAAAACGTGCAGGCAAATAAAACCGAATGAAGTGAAATGTGAAATATCGAAATGCTGCCGGGATAACGGATTCTTTGCGTGTCACGAATGTAGTACTTTTGAGAGGTGTGACAAGCTGGGGAAAATGGCCGGTCTGCACGGTGATTCCTGTATAAAAAACCTAAGATCAATAAAGAAAATGGGTATTGAAGCATGGAGCCGCGAGGGCAAACGCTTCTGGTTTGCGGACGATTAAGGGGAGGTTAGGATGAGTCTCATGGCAATAGTATCAATGACCCCTCTTGGCAAAGGTGAGAGCGTCAGTCAACACGTGGCCGAGGTCGTTGATGTAATAGACAGGTCGGGGATTCCGTATGTCATCACGCCCATGGGCACGATAATCGAAAGCGAGACGTGGGATGACCTAATGGAGGTTCTGAAGAAAGGCTTTGAATCTATCGTAGAAGACTGCCCCAGGGTTTCGATCTCTATTAAGATCGACTACCGGAAGGGAAAATCGGGCCGTATTAGATCTAAGATCGACTCTCTCGAAAGCAAATTGCACAGACGTCTCCCGACAACAGAGTGAAGACGGTCTCGGCAGCACATTGAAGTTTGTAGTTGAATTATCCCGACTAAGCGCAAGAAATACAATTGTTCATCAGAAGTGAAAGCCCGTATCACTTAGCACCTTCAAACAAGCCTTTACGATTTTCACGTCATAGAGTTTCTTCTTGTTGACTTTTATCTCGGTAATGGCCTTATCTTTGCCGCGCGCCGGCCGGTATGGACGGTGCGCCATCATTGACTCAACGACATCAGCGACCGCGAGAATCTTTGCTTCCATCAAAATATCGCTACCCTTAAGGCCCATGGGATATCCGGAACCATCGAGTCTCTCGTGATGCTGGAATACGATTTCCGCAACCTGCCACGGAAATTCTATTGTCCTCAGTATATCATAACCGACGAGTACGTGATCTTTGACCAGGGCGAATTCCGCATCACTCAAACTGCTTGGTTTGTTCAGTATCCCCGCCGGCACGTTTATCTTTCCGATATCATGCACGAGTGCGGCAACGTGCAGCCCCTCCTTCTGGTGACTGGGCAATTTCATTTTCTTGGCGATCGCGTCGGCCAAGATGGCAACGCGGTGCTGGTGACCAGCAGTATACGGGTCTCTTTTTTCTACCGCCGATGTCAACGCATTGATCGTGTCCTCGAGCACTTTCTGCATCCGGTCGTAACTCTTACGCAATTCCTCCTGAGTCCGCTTGTAATCTGTCATGTCACGGGCAATACCCAGAACGACAGTTTTGCCGTCGATCTTCACCGGGTATGTTCTTATGCCCACGATTGTCTTACTTCCATCCTTTCGAGTAAGAGTGAACTCATCCGGGCCAGTTCGATGTCCCATGGCGTTACGAGCAAGAAGTTCATATATACTTGGGATCTGATCGGACGACAGCAATTTGGCCTTCACAAAACTCTTACCGATCAGCTCATGCTTTTTGTAGCCAACTATTTCCTCAATTGCCTTGTTACCATCGAGAAAATTTCCTTTCAGATCGGTCAGAAAATAGCCATCCGGCGCGTACTCGAACAACAACTTCAATCTTTCTTCTGAATTTTTTATTTCTTCTTCGGCTGTCTTTCGCAAGGTCACATCCCAAATGTAGGAACGAGTACCGATGATACTACCGTCATCCCTCATCGCGGTCGCATCGCATTCAAGGTAGACAATCCCCCCATCACTACGAACTCCCCTGAATTCATGCCTGAACGTCTCGGTCTTCCCTTGAATGAGCGCCTGACGGATTCTTACCACGCGCTCAAAATCATCAGGATGCACAATCGACTCCAACTCTTTCTTTCCCATTTCGTCAAATGAATATCCGAGCAACTCAGCAAATCTTTTGTTGTAGTAACTGAATTTACCATCGCGGTCAATGAGCAATATCGCCGCACCTGCCTTTTCGACCAGATCTCGATAGCGCTCTTCAGATTCACGCAGTTTCATTTCTGATTGTTTGCGATCGCTAATATCACGTACGACGCCCTGGATCCATTTTCTATCGCCAATTTCGAATAGACTCGCAGAAACCTCGGCAGGAAAGACTGAACTATCCTTCTTCTTGAAATATATTTCGAAATTCACAAACCCGTCTTTGACGATGTCTTTGAATGCCTTAGCCGACTTTGCCACTTGGTCTGCCGGGTGGAAATTGGCGACTGTCATCTCGAGGATCTCCGCTTTTTTGTATCCGAAAAGCGCCTCTGCACGGCTATTCGCATCCGTGATATTGCCTGCCACGTCATGTATGAAAATCGCATCATTGGAACTATGAAACAAGTTACGGTATTTCTCCTCGCTATCCTTCAATGCCCTTACCGCACGCTTCCGTTCTGTAATATCACGCGTGGTGGCAACAAATGCAATAGGCTTACCATGGCCATCTCTGATCAAAGATGCGTTGAGCTCTCCGTGGAAATGAGTACCGTCATTTTTCAGCAATACGTACTCCACGTCTCTCACTATCCCTTTCTCAAAGGTTTTCTTCATATTTGCCATGGCTTTCTTGTGATCTTTAGGGTCGATCATTTCAAATGCGCTCTTGCCGAGCAAATCTTTGGGCTTATCATAACCATGAAGTGTCAGGGTCTGCGGCGCTACATATGTGATCTTTCCCTCCAGGTCGGTGACCGTAACCGCCTCCGGAGTAGTATTGACCAGAGTCCGGTATCGATCCTCTGATTCTCTCAACTTTCTCTCGGCTTGTTTTCGTGCTGTAATATCACGATAGATGGCATAAACGCCAACTTGATTCTTGTTGATTATTATTGGCGATGCTAGCACCGACACGTCGATCAGGGTACCATATTTGCGCCGGCGCGTGGCCTCGAGCGCAACACTTTCGCCATTTAGAGCACGTCTTGTTATAGCCCGTGCATCCTGAAAATAATCCGCCGGCACTATGAGATCGTCGATTGATTTGCCGATTGCCTCATCGCTAGCATATCCGAATATTCTGCTGAATTCACTGTTGATACGCTGCACCACACCGTCACAATCAAGCATGGCGATGCCTTCCTGCGCGCTTGCGAATAACTGTTCAAGATAGCCTGTTTCGATTCTCAATGATTTCTGGACTTCCTCACGTGCCTTTACCTCCTGCTGCAAATCGTAATATGTCCGGGCGTTTCTCAGTGCGGTCGCCGCATACGTAGCAAAGACTTCGGTTATGACCAACTCATTGTCAGTAAACTCAGTGCCTGTCCGATCGAGACACATTGCACCTAATATCTGACCATCAACGATGAACGGCGCCGTGATCGCATGTTCATTCTCCTCATCCGGTGTGCCAGGAATGTGTTGTCCGCGCGGATCACTTCCAGTATTATTAAATATCATTGCTTTCTTTGCTTCGATTGCTTTTCCCGTGAAACTTGTATCTATATTCAATGGGGTGGCCAAGATCGCTTCCTCATACGGTGGGTCGATCGCAACAACGGGCTTGAGGGTCTTTTTATCGCTCTCGAGCAAGTAGATCGCGCAGCCGTCGGCCCGGATCATAGTGCGTGCGCTTGAGGCGATACGGGTGAGAACTTCCGTCACATCGAGACTCTCCACCAGATAACGGGCGGTTTCGAGCATCTCTTTCTGGTAACTCGTTGTTTTTCGTAATACTTCCTCGATCCTTCTGTTTTCTGATATATCAGTGAATGCCGCGAAATACCCGATAATCTCACCCTGCCGTGTTCTCCTGACGAGTGTTGAAACACTTACTGGAATCCTCAGATTACTGTTGCTTTTGAGTTCACAGAAAAAGTTACGGACAACGCCGTTTTGAAGAGTGAGTCGCTGCAGTTCACCAATTTTTTCCTTATCTACAAAGAAATCAGCAAGCAATCTCCCCACGAGTGTATCTTTTGAAGAACGTATCATCTCCTCCATGGTCGTGTCTAGATCCAATATCACACCCAGGGGGCTAACGTATGCGATCGGTGTTGGCAAGAACGCCCAGATGTCTTTTATGTAGTGTTCGAATTCAACGATAGAGGTGTCTCTGATATGCTCTTGAGGTGATTTTCTCAAAACTCAACCCTCCCAATCCACAAGAAATTCGTGGCACGAATCACCATTGCACGTGCAGTCTGTTTCTCTTACCTTCACCTTTGAGTTCGGGAACATGAATTTAAACAACCTTCCGAAATAACCTTCGAGATACCTGCAATAAACTGGATGCAATGTAAAATCATAAAGACGGACTACCGCATGCCTTGTCTCTTCGTCCAGCGAGACCGCCTCTAAACGCCCCGTATCATAATGCTTTGTCCAGTACTCAGGAGCATGACTAAACGCGACATGTGGTGAAATAAAAAACTTCATAAAGAGTTTCACAATGAATGAATGCTTGGGCGCAGCATCACCCATTGCCACTATTTCCTCGTCAGACCAGTTAAACACGTCTTTCATGACCAGAAAAGAAAGAGCCCTCAAACTGAGTGCCATCCATTCCATAGAACTGACATCCCCGTAGTTCAGTTCGTACTCCAAAACGCGCAGGCCGGCTTCGACTTTCTCCAACCCATCTCTGCCCTGTTTGTTCCTTATATACTCCGCATCCGTCTCAAACACGGCACCACGAACTTGACCTTTTATCGCCATCAATTGTTCAATCTCATCCTTAGGCACCATAAAGGCTCCTTTTATTAATTAATATTTCTTATCTATCAGGAAAAATACTTGGATATTTGCATGCGATACCGGAGTACCGACGCCTATGCGGTCTAATACAATATAGTCACTTTTGGGTAGCTGTCAAGTGTTTTGTATACCCTGCCTGGACATCAACACAGAACAATGAGTGAAATTGACTCAGCAGACCGAACGTGGTATTTTGACTCTTCTACCGTGTCTTGGTGAGAAAATCGGTTGCTTTCTTTATGTCCTGGCTCTTGGATATCAAGAAGACCGTATCGCCTTCTTCTATCGTATTACTTCCTCTCGGGATCAGGAAATCACCGGCTTCTTCACGGTAGATTCCGACGAATACGACATCCCTGGGGAATTTCCTCTTCTCAGTTATCTCCTTTATTTTCATGCCTATACTCTGGGCACTTTTCGGGACTTTAACGGCGTATACTTGTGCTTTACCTCCACCGAGCGTCGTGACCTGTTTGACTTTCGGCTGCTCAACCTCCATGATTATTTGATTCACCAGCAAATCGGACATCCTCACGATGGTCGTAACACCCGCCAGCACATAGGCTTCAGCATAACGAGGATTTCTCAAACGCGCCACGATACGGGGAATGCCAAGACTTTTCGCGAGCAGTGCACAGGCAATGTTGTCCGCGGCTTCTCGCATCAGACACAGAATCACATCGGCTTTTATGGCTCCTGCCTTTTCCAGTGTGTGGATGTCGGTCGCATTGCCGTTAATGGTCAACGCTCCAGTTTCTGCATATATCGATTCACAAACCTTAGGGTCCTTGTCAATAACCACGACATCATGTTTACCGTTAACAAGAACCTTAGTAACCTCGTGCCCAATTATCCCTGCCCCTGCTATGATTATGTACATCAGCAAACCTCCATTTGTTGTATTATGAAAGCCATACCCTCCTGCTGAAGATCAACAGCACTGGTAGTATCTCCAAGCGACCTGCAAGCATGCCAAAGATGTAGACAATCTTTATTACCGGATGCAGATCTCCCATCCCACTGGCTGGTATGTAACAGGGACCGATATTACCCAATGCGCTGAACATACCGCTGAACGCGCTATAGGAGTCGAAATTAGAAAATATCGCCGTCACAATGCCACCAACAACAAGGAGCACGATCCAGGCGAAAAATAAACCACTCACCCGATAGACCTCGTTCGCGTCAACTGGCTTTTTGTCAATGATAATGGTGGAAAGCGCCCGCACCGGAATCCGCAGCCGGAAGATCTCTCGTTGTATCAACTTCAGCAGAATGCTGATGCGAAAAACCTTAACGCCGCCACCGGTAGAACCTACACAACCTCCTATCACCATCATCACGAGGAAAAGCTGTCTTGCCAGATGACCAAAAAACGCCCCGCCTATATCGCGTGTGCCAAAACCAGTTGTCGTGAAGATCGACACGACCTGAAAAAACACATAACGGAAATTTTCCTCGATCCCGCTCATAAACCCACCACCACCAGCGCTAATTCCTTGTGCAAATCCTGTCTTACAGAACCGCTCCAACAAAATCAGTGCCGCAAAAATGCTGATCAGTGACCACCAGTATTTCATTTCGATGTTATCGATCAAACTCTTAATGTTTCCGCGTAACAAGCGGTAGTGAACCAGGAAATTCGTACCGCCCATGAGCATGCCGATGATGAGGATATATTCCATCCAGATGTAGTTGGAAAAACCAGCAGTACGGTAATAGTCGATACTCGCATCGTAGGGTGAGAAACCACCCGTCGATAATGCGGTGAAACTATGGCATACACTGTCAAAAAGTGGCATACCGACCGAGAAAAGGCCGAGAACGATGATCAAGGTAAAACCTGCGTATATGCCCCACAGTATCTTCAAGGTATGAGATAAACCCGGCACCGGACGTTCCATCTCTATCTTGTGACTCTCAGCACCAAATAGCCTATGTGCACTTCCACCGCGGTATGTTACTGCCAGAAAGAAAGTAAGGATCCCCAATCCCCCAATCCATTGGGTCATGCTCCGCCAGAATAGTATGCATTTCGGCATCCTTTCAAGCCCGGTAAACATTGTTATACCCGTGGTCGTGAAGCCGCTCATGGCCTCAAAGAAACCATTCAGGTAAGTAGCATGGATCCCGATTACAAATGGAAGAGCACCAAGTGCAGAAAACCCCAACCAGCCCAAGCTGCACGTCAACATCGCGCCGTAATTGCTCATACTCCCTGCCCGGAAAAGAGCACGGAATGCAAACCCGAATGTAAATGCAAGGACACTTGGTATCACGAATGCCAATGTGTTGGTCCCCCACTGCCCAACGTCATCCAGGAACACGAGTATTGCAAGAGGAAAAAGCAAAAAAACACCAAGAACTATGAATACCGAGCCGAGAGCGTTGAAAACAACGTTTATTGTATCAAAACGATTGCGCATTCAATGGCCTATATCGGTCCAAATACCCAATTCCTGGTGCCAGCTGATAATACCAGATACCAACTGTTTCGGAATGCAATAAAATGCCCCGTTGCAGAGAATTCAACATCCCGTGAATTATACAAATGCATAATTAAAATGTCAAGTCTCAGCCCAGACAAACCCGCGGCGAACATGATACCAGTGCACAGATAGCAATAAACTAATCAGGCTTCGTCGTTGTCATAATACCAAATAGAATAAATAAACACTTGGGAATTCTTAAGCCGAGATATATTCTCGGTTTTATTATTATTTTTACACCAATGCTGAATAGAAATAATTAAGGAGGATTTAGAATAATGAAACAAATCGCCGTGAAAGTCGTAATCGGTGTTCTGATAGCGTTGATGGCAGTATTCTCGTGGCAGATAATTATGCTTCGCCAGAACCTTCAGGAAAAAATGGAAACCGTGAATCTAATGATCTCGAAATATGAAGCAAAGGCACAGTTCATCGATGACTATCTACCCATAGTTGATGAGTACACGCAATCCGAGATAACGGCAAAAAGGATTCTTGCTGCCGTCTATGAAAACAGCGTGCAGTACGATATCCAGCCCGAGCTGATACTCTCGGTGATAATGGTCGAGTCCGAATTCAATCCAAGGGCATACAGCAGCGTCGGAGCGATCGGATTGATGCAAATTATGCCGGTCACAGGTATCTATGTTGGTAGAAGCCTGGGATATTCGATCAAGAACGAAGATGATCTCTACAATATCGAGAGAAATATTAAGGTCGGTGTCGTATTCCTCAAGGAGTGCATAGAAAGATTAGGCGAGCACAGAGGCCTGGGCTACTACTATGCAGGACGGCATTCGCAACACTACAATAGATATACCACGAAGATCGCCGCGGCCAAGGAGCTGTGGACAGCCGATGTCTCAAGCCTGACTTATAATGTGCACTAAATTGCAGGAATGAAGGTTCTGTTCAGGTCTGAAATTACAAGCCGTTGTCTTTAGAAAATATACTCCAGGGCGTCGGTCGGTACCCACCCTCCAACACCACCTGGTAATTGAAACAGGGCGTATCCGCCTCTGGTTTCGCGTACGCTCACCTCAGCTCCATCGTGCACGAGAAGGATTTCCTTGTATTCTGCACCCGGACCGCTGGTAGCACTGACTTCAGGTGCCACGACAACCGCATGGGAACCTTCGATTTCCGCTCGCCAAGATAACCAGCTAATGAAGAAGAAGAGACAAATGAAAATGCTAGCAGCTAGCATGTAAACAGCAGCTTTTCTCCGATATACTACCAGCACCGATAAGAAGAACACCGATACCATGAACAATATCGTTGTGAGGAGTTGAGCTTCAAAGAGTGAAACGGAATGGAGCACCTCTGACAGCAAATTCATGAACGGGCTTTGGGCCGAAGATATCTTATCGACACGATAATTGCGTGCGAAATTAAGATTATATGCAATGTCACTGTCCCGTGGAGAAAGGAAATTTGCCCTGCGGTAATTCAATATCGCCTTGCCGAGCATTCCACGCTTGAAATAACTATTGCCAAGATTGTAATATACCCCTCCATTATTTATCTCTTTGCTTGCTTGTTCATAAGCAACAATTGCTTCGCTGTATTTCCCTTGTTCATAGTACGCATTCCCTCTTCTGTATGATTCAGTGGAGTTCAGCCCGAACTGCAAAAAGACCAAGAACGCGTAAGTAAGTGCCGCAGTCATAATTTAGCGATCAACGCCTTTGTCTTTTCATACAACATGCGAGGATCATCGCATTTCATCCCCGGCGAAAACCTCATATCACATTGATTAAACAGATATTCCAAGTCCTTGATAGTTTCCGCCGGGACCTGCCTAACTCTTAGTTCCTGGATTATGCCTTCATTGGTGAGAGCACCTACTTCGAGATTGTAACGGTCACCAATATATCCGAGCAACACCCTTGAGAGTGCAGCGTGGAATTCCTTTTCCCTGTTTTTCATAAGATGCTGTTTGACTTCATTAAGACGTATCTTCAGTAACTTGCTCGACCTCACCTTACGTGCATAGGCACGGTCGGATATGAGTCGAGCCTGATGGCGGCGATAAAGGATGGAAGCCCCAAGCATCACAAAAGTGGCCATGTAGGGAAAAACAAGCCACCAGCCAGCCGACATCGGCTGGCTGGAGAGGCGCTTAACATCAGGTTTTATGTACCGGATATCGCTGCCTGTAACCTTCAAGCCCCCGCTTTGCGCAAGCTCTACCGCAGATGAGGTTTGCGTGGCGACGAACTTCAATGCCCTGGTAGATACGGTTTCGAACCTTCTTTCTTCGGGATTGAAGAAAGCCATCGTTATGGCCGGCACTGCATGTTCCCCGTCGGTTTGAGGAATGAGTGGGTAGTTGAATTCTTTATAACCCTGTATCCTATTCTCGGCAAAGCGCACATCTTCATTTATCTCCGGATCCAGGATCCTCACTCCCGGGATGTCAGGGATGGTCGGCCTCTCCACAAGCTTGATATTGCCAGAACCGGTGATCCTCACCGTCAAGGTAATTGGCTCGGCAGCTTCTGACGAAGTTCTATCGAGCGACGATACGATCGAGAATTCACCTACACCACCGGTAAAATCGCCGGGCCTCCCCTCAACGGGTAGCGGTATCACATTAACGACCAATGGATCAGATTCAATAACCACTGTTTTGGTAGTGCCAAAAAAATCAAAAAAATCGCGCGGTGATTGCAGAACCGCCACATTCAGTTTCATGGGTGATATTCGAAGTTGACCGCTGCTCATCGGAAACAGAGCCGTCTTCTTCAACTGGCAATAATCATACAACACACCATCTATGGTCTTTCTCTGGAATTCAATTCTTTGTGCGTCGAAGATAGGTTCAACCCAGAATCCATTAAAAGATGGAAGCTCACCGAGACTCATGTCGGCCAGCCTGAGTCTCGTATACAGCGCATATTCAACTACCACCTGCTCACCCTGGTATACGCTCCTGCGGTTCACCGCCGCGGACAGTCTAAGATTCCCATTGACATCATCACCGGATACCGATGGCAGGGGCGCCTGGGCTGATTTTGGCTGGCCGGGCACAGCACCACCCTTAACCACCTTCATACCTATTGGCTTTGTCCTGTACACCTCTCCGCTGAGCTCCAGTTCGCAAGGCCCGATTACAGTTTCGCCGACGCTTCTCGGATAAAGCGTGTAAATAAAATTAACGAGCTGCCGTCTGATCGACTTGCCTCCCGCCATCTGAATGCTCGTGGACTGTGACGTCGAGGTTCCTCCGATATTGAAATCCGGCAGATCCGGTAACTTTGGATAAGGGATCTGACCAAGGTCCTCGCCTTCAACAATCACCGTGAGTATGACAGGTTCGCCAATTTCAACTTCAGTTCTGTCAATCGAAGCTACAAATCTTATTTCTGCAGAAAGGAGCAATACAGGAACGAGCAAGAGGATTCTACCAATCTTTTTCAACACTTTCCTTCCTTTCCTGGACACGCGACTTTTCTAGATTTTCCCTTTCTTTGTTTTCCATCGCCTGAAGCACACGCTCCGCCTGCTCCTTGCCAATTTCACTCTCATCTGGCTGTGGCTGAGGCTGTTCATCGGGAGGGTGTTGCTGCTGGGTCGAATCGCTCTGTGGCTGATTCTGCAACTTTTCCTTTATTCGAAGACAGAACTCAAGATTCTGTTTCGCCTGCAAATCCTCTGGATTCGCAAGGAGTGACATCTTATAAGCATCAATAGAGACCTCCAACTGTCCCTTTTTGAACTGGGAGTTTCCAATATTGTAGAAGACGTTAGACTGGAACATACGTTCCTTATCAAGGAAACCAAGCTGAAACTCACTCACCGCTTCATCGTACTTTTCCATTCTATACAGTACACGGCCAATGTTATAGTGAATTTTCGGGTTATCAGGCTCCTGGACCAACGCTTTTTGATAACTCTCCAATGCCGCATCATATTCTCCCTTGCGTTCGAGGTAATTCCCGCGTCGCATGTCCGAGCCGACATCGGACCATGCCACAGAGACAGCAATCAACGCTGTGCACCAAAAGAATTTCATGGGCAGATATACTCTCTTGACGGTTTCTTCCGCCGGTTTTCGGACAAAGTATCATAGATATTTCGACGATTGTCCAAAAGTATGAGCGACGAAAAAAGGTTTACCGCACCGGCAGCAATATCCCTTAACATAGGACGATAAGTTTTCATAAATCGTACCATCTCCCCTTTCGGTCATTCAAGAACACCCCCAATAATACGAAGATGAAAGCCGGAATCAAGAAATATTGATATCGTTCCTCATATTCAATGTACTCGCCACCGCTAATATCACTCTTCTTTATTCTATCCAACTCGGCGATCAATCGATCCATGTAAACACCTTCGGTCCGGAAGTATCTGCCATCGGTCGCCTTCGTCAAAACGATCAGTAATCTTTCGGTAAGGCGTGACATAACGATCTTTTCATCCCTGTCCTTCTTATAGGAAACGAAATTTCCCTGCGCGTCGAATTCGGGTACCGGTGAGCCCTCGACCGTCCCCATACCAACAGCGAACAGCCTGATGCCCTGGTCTTTGATCCCTCCAACCGCCTTAACTGGTTCGCCGACAAGATTATCGCCATCGGTGAAGAGTATCATTGCTTTATAAGTATCCTCTTTCTGGTTCAATAGAGAAGCCGAAACGATTATTGCTTTTTCTAAATCCGTACCCGGTTTGGGTACCACGTCTGGTGATATTACATCAAGAAAGAGTTTTACGGCTTCGATATCGGTCGTCAGCGGACACATGACATAACACTCTCCAGCAAAAGCCGTGATACCGACGAGATTCCCGGATAGTTCATCCAACAGCAGCTGGATTTCGGTTTTCGCCCGATCGAGCCGATTCGGCTTCACATCCTGAGCGAGCATGCTCTTCGAAGCATCGAGTGCGATTACAATATCAATACCCTTACCCTTGTAGATTTGCAGCTTCTCACCCCATTTCGGCCGGGCAAGCGCAATAACGAGAAACGCAAATCCGAAAACGAGCAGCAGATAACGCAACACCTGAAGACGTGTGTCTACGGAACCCGTTATCTTCGAAATCATTTTGTCATCAGCAAAATCTCTAAGACGGGACTTCCTGCCAAGCCTATAGAGAAAGATGCCGATGATCATAAACGGAACCATGATCAACAAGTAAAGATATTGCGGTAAGACCCACTTTATCAAGGCAATCTCCTTAAAACCACAAAGCTGAGGAACATATTCACAATGAATGTAATAACCGCAGCCTTCATGATGTCATCTGCCTTCTCTTCATGAACAGTGTGCTGGATCATCTTGAACGTTGTCGGTTCCATCCTATCGATTTCATCATAAGTCGCCTTCAAAGCCGCCGCATCCGAAGCGAGAAAAGCATGGCCGCCGGTTATACCGGCAATCTCGTTCAATATATCCATGTCAAAGTCGATCTCAACCTGGGTGTAAGTTCTGCCGAATATCTGATGATCCACCGGGTAAGGGACCAGACCTTTGGTACCTACACCTATGCAATAGACCCGAATCCCAAAGGTCTGCGCGATCCTCGCCGCGCTCACCGGGTCGATCTCACCACGGTTGTTCACACCGTCAGTCAGTAGAATTATTGTTTTCTGCTGTGCCTTTGAATTTTTCAAACGGTTGACTGTGGTGGCTAACCCTGTGCCAATAGCAGTTCCATCCTCGAGCAAGCCAAAATCGACATAATTCATCAGATCCTTAAGAACCGAATGGTCCAGAGTCAAGGGGCACTGCGTTAACGCATCGGCAGCAAAAACGACGAGACCGATGCGATCGCCCTCACGCTTCTCAACAAATTCCTTTGCCCTCTCCTTGGCAACGTACAGACGGTTCTTCGGCTGGAAGTCTTCCGCTCTCATCGATGTCGATATGTCGAGGCAGAGCATAATATCAACGCCGCGTGTTTCGATCTCTTCGTACACTCTGCCCTCCTGAGGCCGAGAGAGGCCAATAACAAGAAGAACGAGCACGAACAAGTTGAGAAACGAAGGCAAATGCTGCATCAACTTGCCTCGCATACCAGCAGTCTTCAGGAAAGTAATATCTGAAAACACAATTGCCGATCTTCTCTTCCTGAATTCGAAATAGATGAGAGGCAAGAGTAAGATGAGCAATAGAAAATACCACGGATGGGCAAATCTCATTTACTCTCCTGTGCGGGATCGTCTGGTTTTGTCTTATTCACCAAATCCTTTGCCGCATCGATGGCCGAAGCGATCTCGCTGCCAGGCGGCACATATTTGGCGTATTTCACCAGGTCGGCGCTCGTGAAAAACGTGTTAAATTTATCGCGCTGTGGTATTCTCAGTGTCCGCATATTATCGACAATTTCGGTCGTTGTCTGCTCTAATGCCTTGAATTCAAACCGCCTCTCCAGATATCTCTTCAGTATCTCTGATAGTGAATAGTAATACTTCTTTATCATCCCCCGGGATAACCATTCATCAACGGGTATTCTTTCCAGCGCAAGAATTGCTTCAACCCAGGGCGGTGGCAACGGCTTGGCAAGCGCCCTGGCTTTCCTCAGTTTTCTCAAATAATGGTATGCTAAATACCCTAACGCGGCAATGAATAAGATTATCGCACCGATGATCAATGGCCTGAAATTAGGGAATCGAACCGCACCTTTGATATCATTTATATCCTGCATATCAACCGGCAACACGCTTGCAACCTTTACATCCACCCTATTTGATAATAGGGTATCGATGAGGCTATCGGACCGCATCACGCATCTGAAGGAGGAAAGCTCCAACTCACCTGTGTCGAAACAGACTAATTCATATCGGTAGAGATTCTTGATCATCCCCCCCTCTTCGATCCTCTGGCTTGACTGATCGATGATCATGAATGGTTCCAACGCATCAACATACGGCATGGATATTTCCATACCCCGAGGATGGTTTACAGTCACCACAACCTCAAACGGATCGCCAACAGTCAACGTTTTGTTGATGTCCTTTCTGCCCAGTTCGGCATTGATTTCAATCTGTACGGCAAGCAACAGAAAGATCACCGATATCTCCTGGCCCTCTCCTGAAAGAATTTGTGCAACTTCGGCGTGAAATCGTCCATGGTCTGAAGGTCAATACTGTCAATCCCCAGGGATTTGAGAAGTTGTTGTCTACCATGGATCAGTTCCAAGCGATACGCGCGATAGGCATCGAGCAAGTTCCGATCCCTTGTGTCAATTGTGACGACCTCACCCGTCTCCGCATCTTCCAGCGACACAAGACCGATCCGCGGCAAAGCGTCTTCCACAGGATCGTTGATGTTGATGGTCACAAGATCATGCCGCTGTGCAACAACGCCAATGGGAATGCGCAATTTCTCGGGTTCAAACCCTTCGCCAATGAAATCGCTGATGAAGAATAGTATCGCTCGCCGCTTGAGGATGTTCATCAGGAATTCAAGCACCAGCTTCGGATCCGTACCCTTGCTCTCTGGTTCAAAGAAGAGTATATCACGAATGAGCCGTAGGACATGAAATCTTCCTTTCTTTGGCGGAACATATTTTTCCACCCGGTCGGTGAAGAAGATGAGCCCGACTTTATCATTGTTCCGTACAGCGGAGAATGCAAGGGTTGCTGCTATTTCGGCCGCTTGTTCGATTTTGAATTGTCTGCGGGTGCTGAAGTGTCCAGAGCCGGACGCATCAATACAAAGTATGACGATCAACTCCCGGTCCTCGGCAAACTTTTTCACGTAAGGCCTGCCCATGCGAGCGGTAACCTTCCAGTCGATTGTCCGTACATCATCACCGGGCAGGTATTCACGGACATCAAGGAATTCAACACCGGTGCCCTTGAAGGTCGATTTATATTCGCCCGCGAACATTGTGTTTACGAGCTTCTTGGTCCTTATTTCTATCTGCCGAATTTTCTTCAGGAAATCGGTTGCTAACATGAAAAATAAAAACGACGACTCATTGCTTAAGGCACCTCAATACCAGTCAGGATCTTCTGTATTACATCATCGGTCGTCACTTCTTCCGCTTCCGCTTCATATGTCAGGATGAGCCTATGCCTTAGAACATCCGGAGCAAGTTCTTTTATATCCTCGGGTATCACGAATCCACGCCGCTTCATGAAAGCCAGCGCCCGTGCCGTTGTTGCCAGATAGATCGATGCCCTCGGCGATGCGCCATAGCGGATCAAACCAGCCAACTCATCCAATCCATGTTCCTCTGGCTTTCTCGTGGCAAAAACAATGTCCAGTATGTAATCCTTTATCTTGTCGTCAATGTAAATCTGTCTGGACAGTTCGCGAGCTCGAATAATCGCTCTGGGATTGACGACGGCTTTGATCTCCGGCTCACCCGAAACCGCAATCTGCTCCATGATCTCTTTCTCTTCGGTCTTGTTCGGATAAGTAATCTTTATTTTCAACAGGAATCTATCGATCTGTGCTTCGGGCAGAGGATATGTGCCTTCCTGCTCAATAGGGTTCTGGGTCGCCAGCACCAAGAACGGATCATCGAGTTTGAAACTTGTATCACCAATCGTAACCTGCTTTTCCTGCATCGCTTCGAGCAGCGCGCTCTGTACCTTGGGTGGCGTCCGGTTTATCTCATCAGCAAGGATGAGGTTGGCAAATATCGGCCCCTTACTCACCGTGAATTCATTTGTGCGCTGGTTGTAAATCATCGTGCCGATAATATCGGCCGGCAGGAGATCGGGGGTGAACTGGATACGATGGAACTTTGTCTTTATGGCACTCGCCAGTGTACGTACTGCGTAAGTCTTGGCCAGCCCGGGAACCCCCTCAATGAGTATATGCCCGTCGGCAATCAATCCAACGAGCAGTCGTGATATCAAGTACTTCTGTCCGATGATCGCCTTACTTACTTCACTGGTAACGGTTTGTACAATAATGCTTTCTTTTTCGATTTGCTCATGTATCTTCTTTATCTCGTCTTTGACCTCTTCCATACTGCCTCCTCAAAACTGTCAAACGCAAGCCTGACGCAAAGGTACAACGTAATAACTATCATTTTTGACAAAGAGAATTCGCCAAGAGTTTATCAATAATGCGTTCAATAACCTATACCGTAATTCTATCCGAAAATTTGGAACTTACAAGGGCTTTTAGGGACAGTGCTTGCCACTTTGACATTATTAACAATAAAACATAATGATTCGCGGTTTATTGAATGAAACAAATGTGCCCGGTCAAAAAATATGACATTTACGGTATGTCAAATTGTCAAGCACCGTCCCTAAAGAAATGCCCTGCGCATATGCGCAGGGCATTTGATTGTCTTCTGGCGGTATGATATCTACAGCTCGATCTCCGTAGAAGCGTACACCTCGGGCGAGTAGACGTGACTATCGTTCGTGCCCCAGGCGAGAAAAACCAGGTAAGCATTTCCGACTTCGAGAACAACGTCTTGCGGATCACCGGAATTGAGCGGAATCGTAAAAGTAATTTCCGTCCCCCCGTTCTCGGTACCGGCTTTATCCGCCACATCATCGGTGCCGCCAAACACTGTATCGGGTAAATAGGCTTCCTCACCCGTGCCGATATTGTCCTGGATGTACGCCGTATCACCGACGACATAACCCGTGATGATATTCGCGTCTTGAAGACCACTGAGCGGATCAATATCGAAACCGATAAGCACCATACCAACGGTCGTCGCGCTCAACTTGACGAGCAGACTGTCCTGGGCATCATTGGTCTTCCAGCTCAAAGTGATCCCTTCGACTGTCTTGGTTTCGTACCCATCACCATCACCGCCGCATCCAACGAGCACTACTGCTGCCAGCAAGATTACCAGACCTGTCCCTAAGAACTTCATATTTTACCTCCCTTGTTTGATCAAAACCTGAGGAGACGCTGGATGTTGAACCCAATATATATGTCATTACTTGTCGTGCCCAACATCAATCGCCTCGGACCTGTGTTCCAGCCATTACCAATCTGCAACATAAAACGATGACCATCCGTGTCAACCCGCAGACCCGCCGCAAAGTAATTCTCTGGTCCCGTAATCGTTTCTTCTTCATCCAGAACCGGATAGTACTCACCGATCAAACTGATACGCTCGATCGGTCCGAACCACCAGTCAAAACCGACCTGGAGGCCAATGCCCAACCCGAATTTCTCGTCGTAGCTGTCATAGGCAAAATTGATGACCGGCGAAAAGGAGTTAGCGATCGGATAACTTTGAACTGCAGTGCTGTAGAACAAATTGCCGTTCCGCTCACCATTGCGCTCAAAATTGAAGTACTGCACATCGGCCTGTACCATCAGAAATATCTGAGGTATATGATGCGCGTAACTCGCACCGACTCTGTACTCGCCCTCGTGGGTCGTGTACGCAGCATTGAGCTCTAACCGTGGGACAATCGCATACCTCAGGCCGAGGCTGACGTTCGCACCGAGATCAAGGCCGAAAAAATTCTCAATGGGTTCTTCGGTCAACACCCCTTTGAATCTATGCTGTAATTCGAAAAGCAGTGACTTGCCATCAAGATTTGACGGTACCTTGAGATTCAACATGCTCGTCTCAAACGCAAACAGCTGAGAACCCGCAATTAGTATGACTAAAGATAAGACGATCTTTTTCAATGGAAACTCCTTGGCCGGGCCTTCATTCAGTTTTCTCTCCGGGTTGCTCTGCACTGATAATCAACTCAGACTTTTTCTTACCGGATATGTTGCAGTAGCCAATAACGGTGACCTTGTCACCCTCGTCTACATCAATTATCTTATATACTACTTCATGCTGTTCGCCATCCATCTGACGGGTGAATGTCTGTTCGACTTGCTTCTTACCGTTCACCTCAACGACCACCTTTTTAACATAGTGCTTTGATGCGTCGTTTACGCTGTGTTCTATTACGGCACTGAGAACCTTTGTATCACTATCATATTCCAGCGATACGTTTTTTGGCGGATGAGCGAAGAGCGGCACGGCCACCAGTACTATCAAAACAGTGACGAATGCCTTCATGATAACCCCCTTTTATAGGTAAACATAAAATATCACAAGCCCCAGATGTATAGAAGCACCTATAATGGCGAGTAACGCGATCAACTTGTGGTACTTTACTTTGAGCTTGATAACCCGCGTTCCTGTCAAAACCGCGAGTAATATGAATCCGTAGCTCACTATGCCTAACGGCATGATGAGTCCCGTTAAATCCATAGGCTTTACCTCCTCGTCATGCTTAATTAGTATAGATATTAAAGATCAAATGTCAACATGCTACTGACAATGGCGTTATTTTGTAATTGTGAGCCCGCTCGTGTGCCGCTTCCCCTCGCACTCGATATCAATAATGTAGCACCCAGCCGGTAGGTCAAGAGATATATCCGTCATTCCGACATAGTATCCTTCTCGTGCGTGAACACATCGCCCGAGTGCATCATAGATTCTTATGCTCGCATATCCTGCAAGGCCTTTCATGTATATTGTCAAGGCGCCGCGAGACGGGTTTGGACTGACGGTTACACGGAATCCTGACAGGCCCGAGGTTTCTCCGGCCTGTTCTTCAATAGAAGTAGCCAGTAGCCCATCAATAACACGCATGATCTCCTGCGGATCATATTCGTCCGACCAGTAGCGTACAATGCCCTGTTGATCGATTATGTAATCCTGCGGATAAGGCGCTTCTGGGTAAGGAACGCGGTACGTTGTGTAGAGGTTCTGATCATCTATCAAACCAATAAAACGCTGGCCAAATACTTCAATGAATTCCATCAGCTCGGCGGCACTCGAACTGATCTCGAATATGACAACCTCTGAAGTATCGTAGCGGGAAAAGATGGTGGCGTCCGTGGCCGCAGCCTGCGACCCACAGAGCGGTCACCAGGCACCGCCGAATTCCAGGAATACAACCTTACCGTGATATTGAGAAAGTGTATGGTAGTTATTATCAGACCCGAGCAGTGTGAAATCCGGTGCGGTCGAGCCAGCCTGTGGAAAACTTGTATTGTTCTTATAGACCCCTTGTATTTTATCAGGTTCATCCGGGTCATTGGAGTGGTAAGTAATACCGCCATATGCGCTTCCCGGACCACTCGCCGTTACAGTCACGACCTGTGAATCACCGGGTAACACGAAAAAAGAATTTGGATTAATCAAAATACCCGAAGGTGCACTGATAGAACCGACGTTAAGAGTGGACATGCCCGTGTTGCGAATGATGCCTAATGTTTCTGCAGTAGTACTTACGACGCCAAAATCAACAGTCTGTGGATACACATCAATATCCGGGCCAGGATCTGCACCGATTTTGTAGCACGAGATACCACGCCAATCAGCAACCACGATCAGACTATCGCTCCGGATATCGGCACCATGTGCCCAGGTCTTTGTATTTTCCCAACCGGCCGCTACAATATTGTACGGGTCGGTGACATCGAATAGCTCCATGATGCGCCAGGAACCGCAGATTATCGTGCTATCGATGGTTCCCGCTCCCCACACGCAGCCTCCAGTGGAAATCGTATCACAAATCACGGGATCATATGGTTCTGTTATGTCAATAGCTGCAAGACCTTCAGAACCAAGGGATACAGCGAGAATATTTCCCAGAGTGTTTATGTCGTTTGCCACGCCTGGCAGTGACAGCGTCGAAACCGGGTGCAATCCTCCTTCCAGTCCGATGACGAGAAGACCGTGAAGACCGTTCGCCACGTAGAGGAACGAATCAATGACGACAACATTCCAGGCCGCTGAACTGTCCAACGCGAATTCGCCCACCTTGTAGGGGTTCTGTAGATCTACAACACTCACGGCGTAGATGCCATTCTGGTGAGCGGCGCAATAGAGTATGCTATCAACCAAGACACCGCCTTCGAGCGCCTCAAGCGTACCTGGCGGATCGTATTGCCCAAGAAGCAGGGGCATCCCCGGCCCAGAAATATCCCATATTGTAACACCCGAACGCCGGCAGAAAGCAAACAAAAGCGTATCGCCAGAAGCAGTACACCGCCATGCCGCAGGCCCCGATGCAAAGACACGCAGGGGATTGATCGGATCAGAAATATCATATAATTCCAGACCCGTGCTGTACCCATCGACAACGTACGCCCAGTTACCAACGATCTCAACATCCACGATATGTGCCGGGGTCTGCTCGTTATGCCCAAGATACTCGAGATTGTCGAAACCCGCTTGGCCTGTTCCGAACAGAAACAGCGAAGTCAATGCAATATGAAAGAAGGAATTTCTCATTTTCTCTCCCACCTTACGGTGAGAAAAATGGTCAAGGGTCTGATATTACTTGCCTTTAATCAGTGAGAATGCCTCGGCACGCGTTGCGGCAGAACGCATCACGCCGCGGATCGCGGAGGTCACGGTCAGCGTGCCTGGTTTCTTCACGCCGATCATCGAAAGACAGAGATGCTCTGCTTCGATAACTACCATAACTCCCATTGGTGACAGATTTGCCATCAAAAAATCGGCTATTTCGTGAGTCAGTCGTTCCTGCAGTAGAGGTCTGCGGGCCATGACGTCGATCACCCTCACGAGACTGGAAAAACCTGTGATCTTGTTCTCCTTGGGGATGTATACCACATGAGCCTTGCCGAAAAACGGCAGCAAGTGATGTTCACAGACCGAGTAGAACGGGATATCTTTGATGATGATCATCTCATCTTCATTCTTGGTCTTGTACGTCTTCAACTCCTTTTTCGGGTCCTTTCGAACACCCGAGAAGATCTCCTCGTACATATTGGCGACACGTCGCGGGGTGTCTTTCAACCCTTCTCGATCCTTTTTCTCACCGATCGCGATCAGGATATCACTTACTGCTCTTTCTATCTTTTTTTTGTCGATCATTTTTCAGAATACCATCTATTTCATCACCCGACAATATCTCCTTTTCAAGAAGAGTCTGCGCCAGGATCTTGAGCTTGCTGATGTTTTTCTTGACAATGGATTCTGCTCTGGTCTCGGACACATCCACTATCCGCTTCACCTCTTCGTCGATCTCTCGCGCCGTCGTCTCGGAATAATCACGGTGCATACCGATCTCACGACCGAGAAAGATCTCTTCTTGTTTTTCGCCATAGGTAAGAGGCCCCAGCCGGTCGCTCATGCCCCATTCGCAGACCATCTTTCGCGCCAGTTTCGTGGCTTTTTCTATGTCATTGCCAGCACCTGTGGAAAGATCTCCGAGCACAAGTTTCTCCGAAGCACGTCCGCCGAGCATGAATGCCAGCTGGTTCATACAATATGCCTTAGAATATGTTCTGCGCTCATCAATGGGCAGCGCCTGGGTCAGCCCCAATGCCATACCACGCGGAATGATTGTCACCTTATGTATTGGATCCATACCTGGCAGAGACTTGCCCACGAGCACATGACCGCATTCATGATACGCGATGAGTTTCTTCTCATCTTCCGATATCAAAAGGCTCTTGCGCTCAACACCCATTAGAATCTTGTCTTTTGCGTCCTCAAACTCAGCCATCGTTATTTTTTCTTTGTCACGGCGCGCGGCCAAAAGTGCGGCTTCATTGACCATGTTCGAAAGGTCTGCTCCTGAGAAACCGGGCGTCCCACGCGCCAGAACATCCAGATTTACGTTTTCATCAAGCGGCGTCTTTCGTGTGTGCACCTTCAAAATCCCCAAACGCCCCCGAATATCAGGCCGGTCGAGCACAACGACCCTGTCGAATCGCCCCGGTCTCAACAACGCAGGGTCGAGAATATCCGGTCGGTTTGTGGCTGCCATGAGTATCACCCCCTCATTGACCTCAAACCCATCCATCTCAACTAGTAACTGATTCAAGGTCTGTTCGCGTTCATCGTGACCACCTCCCAAACCGGCACCTCGTAATCTTCCCACTGCATCGATCTCGTCGATGAATATGATGCACGGTGAATTCTTTTTTGCTTGCTCAAACAGATCCCTCACACGCGAGGCTCCGACGCCTACGAACATCTCCACGAAATCCGAGCCACTTATGGAGATGAAGGGCACGCCTGCTTCACCGGCAACTGCCCTGGCCATCAAGGTTTTTCCTGTGCCGGGCGGTCCGAGTAGCAGTACACCTTTAGGAATGCGTCCACCAAGGCGTGTGAATTTTCTGGGGGCTTTTAAGAACTCTATGACCTCGGTCAACTCCTCTTTCGCTTCATCCACTCCAGCAACATCCTTGAATGTCACATTCAACCTGTTCTCCAGGAGCACCTTGGCACGACTTCGCCCGAACCCGAGTGCACGATTCTGTCCCGACTGCATTTGCCGGATGAAGAATACCCAAACCCCTATTAACAGCAGCCATGGCAGTACACTCACGAGTATTCCGCTCCATCCTGATTTCTGCTTTACCGTGACTTCTACATTGTACTTCACCAATTCGTTGGCGAGAGCTGGATCATCGAACGGAATCAAAGTTGCGAATTCGGTAAACGCCCCTTTCTCCTCTATGTTGATCGGTGTTTTCAGTTTTCCTTTTATGGATTTTTCGGTTATCGTAACCTCGGTGACATTCTTCTGACGCAATTCTTGAAGGAACAAAGAATACGGAATATCGACAGTTTTGCTTCCGCGGTTCGAAAATTGCAGCACAACATACAACGGAATAGCAATGATAAGCACCCAGATCAATATCGTGGTAATTGCATTGCGCTTCGTTGGTGGTTTATTTATCATCTAATACTCCTATATATTTCAGGTTACGGTAACAGTTGTCAAAGTCAAGGCCGTAACCAACAACAAACAAGCCGGGAATTGTGAAGCCAACGTATTTCAGCGGAACTTCGATCACGCGCCTTTCTTCTTTATTGAGCAACGAGCAGACAACAAGACTGCGCGGCTTGCGGGTACGGAGATTGTCAAGTATGTATTTGACCGTACGTCCGGTATCGATAATGTCCTCGACCAAAATCACATCCCGGTCTTCGATGTTCAAAGAAAGATCATGGGTGATACGAACCACACCACTCGACTCAGTACCATTATAGCTGCGTATCGATAGAAAATCAACTTCAAGAGCAATATCGGTTTCCCTCAGAAGATCGGCGAGGAACATGAACGCGCCTTTCAAGACACCAATGAGCACTGGATTCCGGTCCCTGTAATCGGCGTTGATCTGTAACCCCAACTCAGCGACCTTCTTTCTTATCTCTTTCTCTTCAATCAAGACGTTCATATTCAACCACCAGAGTTTGCTTCGTTTTATCGCTCACCATTCCCCGGGACGCACGCCTGATTCCTATGATCCACAGTATCCCAATCTGATCGCATAGGAGCAGGGTCTTACCGCGTTTTCTCGAAACAATCCTCTGTTCGCTGTATACCTTTTTCAGCTTCTTCCTTCCCACGTTAGTTTCAATTAGATCACCCGGCCTTTTGTTTCTGACATATAACGGTAAATTAAGTTCATCCAAATCAAAAATTTCTCGATTACGCTTCGACATGCCCACATTACAGTCTTTCTCGATCCTCATCTTCACTCGGATATCACCGATCAAAACGGACCTATTATTGATATCCACAGGTATTTTCAAGACCCTACTCGGTCTTGTACGCCCGATCACAATATCTTCGTACTCACGCTGAGCGTACAAACCCTTGGGCAGACTTATTCTCTTGCTGTGCTCTTTATTCGTTAGACTAATAATAGCGTAGTAATGTTTACTTTCATAACCCTCTAAGTCTCCACGTAACTCGGATATCGCTTTCATTACCACTCGAATTATAACAGCTATATTATAGCGCATAAGCCTATTCATGTCAAGGACAGCACAGTCTTTCTCGAATCTGACCACCCTCCCATACAATTTATTTGCCTCTCCCCAGAGGTAATCATCATCGTACTTCAGTATCTGACATTCTCTTCTGATTGTCTCGTGAATCCCAGGATTCAGTTTTGCCAAAACCGGCAGCACTTTCATTCTCAAAATGTTGCGGCGATAATCCAATGAGCGATTTGTCCTATCCGTAGCATATTTGAGTCGTCTCAGTTTCAGGTAATTAATGACGTCGACCTTCTTGCAGTTCAACAAGGGCCTGACAAACGGCAACCGCTTTGCCGGTATGGATTTCAGACCAGTCATCCCACTGCCCCTCAGGAAGTTCATCAAGAACGTTTCCACAAAATCATCGAGATTATGCCCGAATGCAATACGCGCGGCGTCCGTTTCTTCAAGATGAGACAATAGGGCGCTGTACCGTGCAGCCCTTGCCGCTGCTTCGATACCGACCCCCTTTTTCTTCACTTTGACTGCCAGAATTTTGTGTCTTGCACCGTACTTCAATGCATATTCCTTTACCATCGATTCTTCACGACGGAGTATGCTCTGCGGACGCATACCGTGATTCACATACACCAGTTCAAAATCGATTTTGCCCTGGTATAGATGGTGAAGCACATCCAACAGACAGACCGAATCCGGACCTGCTGAAAATGCAATTATTACCGTCGACACCCCCTCGAACATTTGATGTTCTCGAATCGTTGCTTCTACTCTCCTAGTCAGTTTTTCCAGCACCGATACACTCATGATATATTATACCTGTATTGCGTGTATTGACAATGCACTTATGAATTCGGTTGGATCCGGGATGAAGACATATGATCTAAATATTGCGGGTGTAACGGCAACTACACTTTTTGACGAATGTCGGATTCCATCTGTTTTTCAATCTGATTCAAAATTTCCATCAAATCTGCTATTGCATGAAGCTGGTCAGGGAACTCACTTAACATACTCTCCAATGCATTCCTGGACAACCTTATTCCTTTTCTTATTATACTAACCGTACCCTCCTCCTCAATATCGCTGACCTCATCATCGAGAAGATCGTCGATAAATCCGGAAACCAGTCTTCCGGACTTGGCCGCAATAAGCGTATGATACCAAACAAGATCGTCATAATAGGGCCTGATATTTTCCGGAATCCCGCTTTTCTCTAAGGTTTTAATGAATGCATTTGTTTCTTCAAAATATTTATAGGCAAGACGGTAGATCACATACTCTTCAGGATCGACCTCTGGTATCTCTTCTTCGCCGACGCCGTCCAGATCAATACCATGTTCTTGAGCAGCTTTTTTAATCATCTTTTCTGTCCGGCTGAATATCTCTCTTAGATCATTCATGAAGATCTCAGGATCATAAGGGTCTTCGCCCTTACGGTAGTGATCTAACAACCTTTCCTGATCATCCTTGAAGACCCTGCAGTTTTCCTGTTCATCGCAGCGATCGCACCGGTAATCACAGTAGTTGAATGGTGGTGGCTTGAATTTATCATTCATATTTCAGTATATATTATCAAGGCAAGAAAGTCAATCTTTTGAGAATCACGACTCAGCACTCTCTGTTATCATCATATTCCTTAGGATCAAAGATACTAAGCTCAAGCCTGCAACCAACTTGGATATTCTTTGTGCAAGTAAGCGAGGGCATTCCTGGCCATAACTTCATCTTTCAGGTTGTTCCTGAACAGCAGGTGAACTTTGTGGATCGCCTTTGGCCTAACCGGGCTGGTTTGATGAATTTGTATGTGGAGGCCATATAATTTTACCGCTTCTTCATATTTTCCGGATCGCTCGTAGAAATTCGCGAGTCTGTACAGTGTCTTTTCCGTGAAGGATTTCAAGTACTGTTTCGCCTCTGCCTCATCACGCAAGGAGAATATGAGGTCGTCATTGTCGGCTCGCAAGGCAACATCCATGGCCCTCTCGTACATCGACCTCGCGCCTTCATCGTTGCCACTTTCATAATACAGCCGAGCCAGGATCAAAGGGGCATCATGGTTGAGATGCTCCTCGTTTATTATCTGTTGTAACAAGGGAACAGCATCAGTTACATTTTCAATATCCAGTAGTCTGCTTGCTTCTTTCATCTTTGGTGACATTTTCAATTTCTCGAAACTGTCTTCAACCATTGGTTCAATATATTTCTTCTCGATACCAAAGTATTTGAACGACGCGCCCATTCCCGCACCAAAAACAAACCCGCCGATATGGGCCCAGTACGCAGTTCCCGACTCCATGCCCCAACTTGCCCCAAGAATCTGCTGCAAGAACCATATTGGCAGAGCTATACCGGCATATACAGAGAATGTACCATAGTATGGTTTAATGAAAAGAAGAAAAAAATAAGCAAAACGAATCTTAGTTTTGAAGTGACGGATCATGAAAGCTCCCATGATCGCCGCGATGGCCCCCGAAGCGCCAATCAAGGGTACCGTGCTTTTGGGAAAAGCCAGACCGTGGAATAGACCCGCAACCAGGCCGCCAACCAAGTAGAGTCCCAGGAATACCTTCCAACTCCAATCGTCTTCGATATTACACCCGACAAGCCAGAGAAAGAGCATATTGAAAAGCAGATGAAAAAAACCCCCATGCAGGAACATGGACGAGAAAAGCTTGAAAAAGTCGAACCGGGCAGGTGTGAAACCGAATTTGTTGAATACCATCTGACCGCTCTTTTTAGTGAAATTGTCGTAGAGACGCCTCCATTGCCGGTAATCTTCGGTGCCGACCGGTATTATCTCGCCGTCAAGGATCCGCGTACGTATTTTATCGTAATCAAACTCGTTCAGCAGGGCGGGATCGGTTTCAATCAACTGGTAGGTGTAATGCACTTCTATCGCCAGCATCCTCTCGTTGATTTGATTCAATTCCGCCATCTGCCCGCCTACGACCAAGGCCGTAATGATCCAAATAAGCGAATTGACGGCAATCAACGCAATTGTAACATACGGGAGTCGCCTAACCCCCTCTTCACTGCCAACCGGAATAACGAAGAACATTAAATGGAATATAACAGAAATAGAGGAATTTGTCAACAAAAAAATCTTGACTCTGCCCCGATTCTGTGTATAATGCAAGTATGGGGTCGTAGTTCAGCCTGGCCCCATAACTTCCGAAAGTTCCGCTTTCGTGAAGTTGATGAGGGTCCCGTTTTGCAGAGGTAAAACGGGGATAGAACGCCTGCCCGTGTATTACATTAGGGGCGGCGTGGTAAGATGATGGGGTCGTAGTTCAGCCTGGTTAGAACGCCTGCCTGTCACGCAGGAGGTCGCGAGTTCAACTCTCGTCGACCCCGCTTTCTCTTCGAGAAAATGATTACATTGATTGCCTGGCGGCATCGATTACAGAAATAAAGAATTTGATTACAATGATATCCAAAATTAGACACTTTTCATATCCTGCGATATTGTCGATGATATCCTTTATCACCATTGTGATATACCTCAGTTGTGTATCTGATTCAACAACGGGAATCGGCACACCCGTATTGGTCTCGCCTCAAGATGGTTCGACAATCACTCAAAACCCGCCGCTCTTTGTCTGGCACAGCGTCGACGGCGTCGTTGGCTACAATCTGCAGGTATCTGATGACACTTTTGGAGCCCTCGATGCAATGATCATAGATATCTCTTGTCATCTGGATACCAGCTACTTGCCTTCATCCGCGTTGGGCAGTGGTTCATACTACTGGCGCGCGCAGGCAGTGGAAGGCGGTTGAGGCGGTGGAGTCGGGGATTGGTCTGATCCCTTCAATTTTGTAGTACCCTAATAAACTTTTCTCACCATAACCCCAACTTATACAAGTATGTTATTAACTACGTTTCGATATGTTCAACGCAAAAACATCTTTTCACTGCTTAAGCTGTCTTACAATTTCCTTGACCAATTCACTGGAATTTTGTGCGGCATGAACAACAAAGGACTGAAAATCAACGTCAGCATTCTCGTTGGCCAAGTCGCTGAGTGAACGGATGATCAAGAACGGTATATCATATGCGGCACAAATCTGAGCTACTGCTGCGCCCTCCATTTCAACACAATCGGCATTGAAAACCCGCGCGATCCAGAGACGCTTTGCCTCGCTCGATATGAACTGATCGCCGGTCGCGATACGGCCAAGGACGACCCGCGGCATCTCGCCTCTCATTCCCGATATGGCAGGCACGCGAACGAACTCGACCTTCTCCGCGGCATTGAGAGCGAGACCGATAAGAAGACTATCTGCGGAAAAACCTACGGTGTCAAAAGGAACAAAGCTGTCAGGCAGGATCTGTCCAAAATCATGCTGTATGACATCCTTCGATATGACGATATCGCCCACGTCGAGTGTGGGGTTTATGCCTCCTGCAACTCCGGTAAAGACAATCATATCAACACCATAACGCATGATCAATGTCTGCGCGGTTTGAGCAGACGCCACCTTGCCAACACCTGCCTTGACAAGGACGCATGGTGAGTCAAAGATCCTGCCGATCTTGTAGGTCTTCCTTCCTATAGTGTCCACCCTATCGACAATCATAGCATCGTCGATCGACTCTACTTCCACTTCCATGGCACCCATGATGCCGATAGATCTTGCCTCTTGTGTCACAAGCAAACAAATCAAGAAGGCTATCATAAAACCTCCAATTTAGGCCGCTGTCTGACAGCGAGTTGCCGTCATCGACGAAAAGTATGTTCCATCAAGATTCCGTATTCAACCAACTTGTGTATACGCACAATCATCCGCTCCATTGACAATTCGACATATGCAAACGTCGGAGGGAATCCCCTTTTATCTTCATTTTTCATGTGCCCAGGATTCACAAAGATGACACCACCATCCTCTTTTATTTCAGGCACGTGAGTGTGGCCAAAGAACACCGCATCGGCGCGCCGGCCATTAATGATGTCTTCGGGTTTGAGATCCCCGGGCAAGTCATTCGGATGGGACGCAACAGTATGTGTCAAGAGCACTCGCCAGCCAACAATATTCTTTATGAGCCGGTTCGGTATCTTCTTGTCCGCATAGACTTCGCTGAATACACCCGGAACGCGCACGAAATCATGCTCTCCTGTCTCATCTGGGTCAGTATAGTCATCGCCCAGGTGAATGAACAAACTGGCACCCTGCCCTTTGAGAAAATCCAGCGCCCTGCTCAAGTTCTTGATATGCTTATGCGTATCACTGACGACTCCCAATTTCAACATTCCGCGCTCCTCTAAGCCAGAAAAATTGAAGAGATTAATAATAGAACAAATATGATCGCGGTTGGCATGATGAGAAGTTTCAAAAAATCTTTCATTGGCACGCTGAAATATTCTATCGACACTCCGACGCACGGATGCACTGGTGAGATCACGTAACCAAAGAAGATGCTAGAATAGATCGTGGCAAAAGCGACCGGCGTAATGACGCCGTACGTCAGATACACGGGCAGGATTATCGACGAAGGCAAAATCACCCTCCCGGTCGCTACACCCAATACAAAACCGGTGACAACGCACAGGGTCAACGGCGGCAGGGGGATCGAGCCAATTAGAATTGCTGCGTTTGATGCTTTGAAAATATTCAAAAAAATGAACATTCCGATAATAATCAACGTGAAATTCCAGGGCTTCATCTTACGTGCGATACTTAATAAATCCAATCTGTATTTGCTGACAACGACGGAGACAATCAGGGCAGTAGCTACTCCGGTCAAAGTAGCCAATTCTTGCACGGGTAGAGACAAAAATCTTTTGAGTGAAAAATCCAGCACCGGCGCAATCAGTACGATGCAGAGAGGAATCAACAAACCTTTCAGTGAAAAAGGATTTTCGTAATCAATACGCCCGTGCACTTTGCGTAATAGAAATATATAGCCCAGGATCAGTGCAAAAAAGAATGTCGGCAACAGATAGAGTGCGGCACTATATACATTCAGATTGGCTATTTTTGCCGATGCGATAAGTGCGGAACTGAGCGGGTAGATCAAGACGAACAGATGCCGAAACCAGTCGTTTATTGCCACCTTTAGATCATCTCTTACACCGACACCTCCTTTCTCGAGGATCGGGGCCGAAAGCAATGCGCCGCCCGGCATCGGCAGCAGGCCCATCATCGCCGGAGCAAGAGCCATTACTCCCTTCTTGCCGATACGCAGATTGTTCACGAGATCATCCATACGTCCGCTCTCCTTCATCGTACCACCGATCATCGGGATGAAACCCATGGCAAAACCGAGCAGCAACACAGAGGGATCAACTATGGTCTGCCCGATCAGTTGAGCTGTCATCTGAAGCGGCAGAGTAAATAAACCCAGTATGAGTGCTCCGCAAAGCAGAGCAAGGGGCAAACTGCGGCGCGCTACCAGCAGAATAGCTGACAGTGATACAATGAAACCTATCCAGGTCAGCATATCGCCTATTGTTCCTTAAGTGTTTGTAGTGACATCTCGGTATACGGGAAAGAGTTAAAGAAGTAATTCGGCAATCTGTACTGCATTGAGTGCCGAGCCTTTACGCAGGTTGTCAGTCGCGATCCAAAGCGCCAGGCCATTCTCAAAAACCTTGTCATGCCTTATGCGCCCAACAAAAACATCATCCTTGCCAACGACATTTTCCGGCATAGGATATTCCTCATCGCGATCCATGATCTCTACGCCCGGAGCCTTTCTCAGTAATTTCCTTGCTTCGGTGACCGTGATATGATCTTCAAAACCTGCACAGACGGCCATGCTGCTGCCACGGCGCACTGGAACCCAGACCGCAGTCACCCCAATCTGGATCTCGTCGGTTTTGAGCATGTTCAACACTTCTCTGGCGATTACGCCTTCCTCCTCAGTATCACCATGACCCGTAAAATCTCCGACCTGCGGTATCAAATTACTGCCTATCGTATAAGGAAAAACACTATCCTCGGATTTGCAGGCATCGCTCCCAACTGCAAGGTACTCGTATTCGTATGACAATTCTGCAAGCGCATCACGTCCAAGATCCGAAATCGCCATAAAGGCGGTTGCATGCAGACACTTCAGTCCATGCTTTTTGTGCAGAGGATAAGTCGCCACGAGCAATTGTATGGTCATCGGACTCGGGTTTGAAATCAGCGATTTCTCACCTTTTACACCATCCGGGTTCACCTCTGGGATTACCTGGGCGACTCCACCCGCAAAATTAAAGGCCCTTGAACAGTCAATGACTACGGCTTTTTCCTTGAATTTTGAAACCGCGGCGCGAGTATTTACTTTATCGAGACAACAAAATACTACATCAACCTTATCCAGAAACGTGTCATAGTCGCGGAGGACTTCGAATTGTCTATCTTTGAAGACAATCGTTTCCACGCAATTATCAGCCGGGCTCATGAAATAAAGATCTGCAGCAGGGTAGTCACGCTGCTGTAGGATCCTGATCAACTCCGTGCCGATCAGGCTATCACTACCCAACACCGCAATATTTTTCATGGACCAATTATAGCGTAATGGAGTAGCAAGTCAATATGAACAAATTCTGGATTAAATTTAATGAATAGAACTAACGGTCTTCGCGATTCTCAGGCCACGCTACTATGGAACCAGTCTCTGTAATATAGGGTGCCGATTCAGGAAAATCCTGCCTCGACAGCCGCGCCATTAATCGTGCTGCGTTATGCTGCTCATCGATCACGAGTGAACGATCAGGTTTCTGAAGCGCCGAGACGATCTCTCCGCGCATCAATACGCCCGTCGAATCGACCACGATTCTTAGCATTGGAGCGTAGCCCCGTTCCTCACCTATGTTGAATCCCCATGTACAAAAATTCCCCAGGCTGTAGGCGATCAGCCTGCTATTATAGATTTCTATCGCGCGCGGCACATGTGGCCCATGCCCCCACACGAAATCGGCGCCACTATCGACCACGGCCCTTGAAAACTCAACGACGTTACCGCGCGGTTGACCCAGAAAATACTCGAAGGTATCGCGCGTGTGAAGATATCCCAAACCTTCGCCACCACCGTGGAACGAGACAATAACGACATCGTTTGCTCTTGCCAAGCGTGCCACCTTGCGCTGAGCTCCAATGATATCTGTTATTACGTCAGCACCGGGTGAGGTGGCAAAGCACGCGATGGCAATGTTCACGCCATTTATCTCAAAGCGGCCGATCTCGCCACCAAATCCGCCACATACAATACCACACGCAGCCAATTCCTGTTTGCTAGATTCAACTCCATGCGGGCCGAAATCGTTCATGTGATTATTAGCCAGGTTCATGAAATCAAAACCTGCTTCGCTAAGATGCCACGCGTAAGAAGGCGGGGTCCTGAAGGCGTACACTTTCCCTTTTTCGGTCTTCTTTGCACATACCCCTCCATCCATTATGACGCCTTCAAGATTGCCGATTGTCAAATCACCCGAACTGAGAATGTCGGCAACGTCTTCATACAGATCTTTACCATCATTCGGAGGAAGCATATTCACTGGATAATTCGAGCCCATCATGATATCGCCCACGGCAACGATCGTGAGCGAATCGCTAATGCCGGCAGAAAGGAGCAGCAATAGTATTAAAATGGAATGAATCTGCGTTCGGCTAGTCAAAAATTACTTCTGAGTTACTTATGTATTTGTATGGATTTATCTTCATCCCCGACACGCGCACTTCATAATGCAGGTGCGGAGAAATCGACCGGCCGGTCGAACCGACCCTGGCAAGTACCTGGCCGCGTTTTACGGGTTCATTCTGTCGGACGAGGATCTGCTGGCAGTGCGCGTAGGCGGTCTTGAAGCCAAATCCGTGGTCGACTATCACAGTCCAGCCATAGCCACTAACCCACCCTGCATAACTGACAAACCCATCTGCTGTTGCAGATATTCTCGTCCACCTTGGGGCGCCGATATCAACACCCCAGTGCATGCGTACATTGCCGTCAATGGGATCGACCCGATAACCATAGCCTGAGCATATCCGGCAGCCAGGAAGTGGATGCACTGAAGGAGTGTGCGACCAAAGGTACATGTTATCTTCGATTTGATCTTGAATATCCTGCAGGCTCGTTTGACGGAGGTAGTACTTTCCCTTCAATACATCGACTGACTCGTAGATCTCATTAATGATACGCTCGGTGCTCCTGTTGGCGATCTGAGGACGGTATTCATTCTGTTTGCCACCGATACCCATTGACCAGATATCAGGATGAATATGGGCCATCTGCCAGTATGTGCGCTCGCGGTTATCCTGCGAGATATGCTGGTCAAAAGAATCCTGGGCTCTTTTCAAGAAGATATTTATCGAATCAAGTCTTGCGACAAGACTCCTATTCTCCCTCTCTACTCTGGTAAGATGTATTCTCACGAATGTGCGTCGAGTGCTGTTGACGAATAAAACGATCGTCGAAATCGTGGCCGTGACAAGGAATCCGGCAAGGATGTATATGAGAACCATGGGCAGTCTAAGATTCCTGAGGAAATTGTGCTTCTGGGATACAAAAATGACCTCGAGACGGTTCTCCATTATGAGATTATATGCAGAAATGTGTTTTTGTCAATAACCTAATATTCTCGAACCATCTCCGAGAGAGATCAATTCATGGCAGCAACTGAACCGGCAAACCTCAATGCGAAAAAAGCAAATTCCACGTGATTTCGGTAGAAATCTCCAGAGATTCAACGCCAGGCAGTTGACAAAGCAGAAACTGAGGCTATAATATGCCCATGCAAGATGTGGTGCACGTCGCGATCATCATGGATGGAAACGGCCGCTGGGCAAGGAAACGCGGCCTGCCCAGGGTCATCGGCCACCGCCAGGGGGTGGAATCAGTAAGGGCAATAGTCAAAACCTCAACTGACATCGGTTTGAAATACCTGACCCTGTATACCTTTTCAACTGAGAACTGGCACCGTCCAGCCGAAGAAGTCCAGACCCTGATGAACATGCTTGAGGAGATGCTCGTAAAGGAAACTCCTGAGTTGAACAAGAATAATGTCCGCATCAATGCTATTGGCCGTCTGGATGTTCTGTCTGAGAATGCACGCCGTGCTCTGCAAGAATCACTCGATACGACGAAAAATAACAAAGGGCTTGTCATGACGCTCTGCCTCAACTACGGCAGCCGCGGGGAAATAGTCGATGCCGTTAAAAAAATAATCGAAAAAGATCGACTAGACACCATCGATCTGGCAAAGTTCAGCGAAGAAGAATTCGCCACTTTCCTTTATGACCCGTCCTTGCCCGAACCAGATTTGATGGTCCGTACGGGCGCGCAGAAGCGCGAGCGCATCTCCAATTTTCTGCTCTGGCAACTCGCTTACACAGAAATATACTTTACCAAAACCCTGTGGCCTGATTTTCGCGAAAAGGAGTATCTTGCGGCCATTGAATCATTCAAACAAAGGGAGCGTCTCTTTGGCCGTGTCTGACCTCAAAAAGCGAATCCTGACCGCCACAGTTCTGCTTGCCATCATCCTCTTTATTTTCTGGATAGACGGGATCTTCCTGCCTGTTTTCATGCTTGTATTTTTCACCTTTGCCGGCAATGAATATCTGGGTTTCTGGCATCGGAAAGAAATATACCCTCAACCGCTTGCCGTTTTTTTGCCAATATACGCGATAATTATCCTTGTCCACTACGAAGCGCCGTTCCTTCTCCCGATTTTCATCATTTTCATTTTTGTCTGTTCCCTGTATATCGTGCGTTTCCCGGGTGCCGACCGTGCCCAGAATTTCCTTACCGAAGTGGCCGCGGTTTTTTTTGGAACAGTCTACCTGTCGATTCTACCCGCTACCATCATCCTGCTGCGCAAGATTAGCTTTGAGGTTTGTTTGATGCCGTTCATCCTGACCTGGCTATATGACACATTTGCATACTTTGTAGGTAGTGCAATGGGCAAGCATCGGCTTGCTCCAAGAATCAGCCCAAAGAAGACGTGGGAAGGAACCCTCTTCGCCTTTCCTCTCACATTCCCCTTCACCCTTCTTCTGAGCAGATTTTGGTATGCTGATTTCACTCTGATCGATTCCATCATGATCACAATTGGCATTGGTATTCTTGGCACCATGGGGGACCTCTTTGAGTCGGGAATGAAACGCGGGGTCGGGCTCAAAGATGCTTCAAACGCATTCCCCGGGCATGGTGGTTTTCTCGACCGCATTGATTCCCTTGTACTGAGCATACCTTTCTTCTATATCTATTTAATAGCGACGGCATGACCGAGAAAAATCCACTGGCCGACCGGATGCGCCCGGAGAACTTCGAGGAAGTTCTAGGGCAAGATCATTTGCTGGGCAGTGGACGGCCGATAACTCGGCAGATCGAGGAAAAAAGATTGTTCTCAATGGTTCTTTTCGGACCACCGGGCAGCGGGAAGACCACAATCGCACGGCTCCTCGCTCAGAAATTTGAAGCCGATTTTGTGTCTTTTTCAGCTGCCACGAGTGGAATAGTTGAGATCAGAAAATTCATGGGGGAAGCAGCCAAGCGCAAGCAATTATATAATCGCGAGACAATAATCTTCATCGATGAAATACATCGCTTCAACCGGGCACAACAGGACGCTTTTCTGCCTTATCTGGAAAAAGGCACGATCACGCTGATCGGCGCGACAACCGAAAATCCTTCTTTCGAACTCAATTCCAGCCTGATCTCGAGAGTCAAGGTCTATATGCTGCATCCGCTATCGTTCGACGATATAAAATCCATACTGAGAAAAGCCCTCGATTCTGAACGCGGGCTCTCTAACGCATTGACGGTCGAAGATAGTGCACTCGATTTCATCGCGAACATTTCAGACGGTGATGCCCGTGTTGCATTGAACGCACTGGAACTCTCGGCCCTCGCATCAAGGCAGAAGAACGTTGACCTGAAAACGGTCGAAGAAGTGGTGCAGCGTAAAGCACTGCGCTATGACAAAAGCGGTGAAGAACACTACAATCTGATCTCTGCTTTGCACAAATCCTTACGCGGCTCAGACCCTGATGCCGGCCTTTACTGGCTCGCGCGAATGCTTGAAGCCGGTGAAGATCCTCTCTACATTGCACGGCGGCTCGTCCGCTTCGCGGTTGAGGATATCGGTATTGCCGACTCCCAGGCACTGTTGATCGCAATTGCCGCAAAGGACGCAATCCATTTCATTGGCCGGCCCGAGGGAGATCTCGCCCTGGCTGAATGTGTTGCATACCTTGCGGGTGCGCCTAAGAACAACAACCTTTACATGGCATACGCAGAGGCCAAAAAAGATGCTCTGGAAACACAAGCCGAACCAGTTCCCATGCACATTCGAAACGCTCCCACCAACTTGATGAAAAAACTGGGTTATGGTAAAGGCTACAAATACCCCCACGATTACCCGGATGCAAAAGTAGACCAAGAGTATATGCCGGACAAACTCAAGAACAAGAAGTATCTCAAAGAATAACCGACATTCATGCGCAATGATTATGATGTAATCGTAATCGGCGCCGGCCCGGCCGGTTCAGCAGCGGCTGCAGCCGCGTCGGAAAGAGGCCTCTCCGTGCTGATGATGGAAGAACATGACACGATAGGTCAACCCCTTGCATGTGCCGAAGGTCTGTCAAGGAGCACGATCAAAGGATATCTGGAAATACAACCAGAGTGGATCTCGCAGGAACTTTCTGGTTCGATCGTCAGAGGGCCGAAGGGCAGAGAATTTACCATGAAATACCCCAACGTTGGCTGGGTGCTCAATAGAAAAGCATTTGACCCGGCGCTTGCACAAATTGCTGAAGAAAAGGGCACCGTAATAAAGAAATCTACAAAAGCAATTGGCGTGCAGGGAAATGAAGTGGTCGCGAACGAGAACGGCACCACGAAAAACTATTGTTTCAAGTATCTCATCGGTGCGGACGGCATTGTTTCGAATGTTGGCCGCTGGATGGGCATTGATACGCGCATGAATCTGGACGAGATCGAAATCTGTGCCGAGTATCTTTTGAACAACATTAACATAGAAACCGGCTATGCGCATCTGATCTTCGGAAGCAGCTATGCGCCAGGCGGATACGCGTGGATCTTTCCTAAATCAAAGAATTCGGCAAATGTAGGATTGGGTGTGTCACCTTTGAGCACGAGAGAGAAGCCCAAGATGCTGCTCGACCGCTGGGTAGAGCGAGAATTCCCGGATGCAACTGTCGAAGAAAGCGTCTTCAGCGGGGTACCGGCAAAGGTCTTGAGGACCTTTTCAGGTGGAAATTTCTGCCTTGTAGGAGACGCCGCGCGTTTTACTGATCCGCTGAGCGGCGGTGGTATCGCCAATGGCATCAAATCCGGCACCATTGCGGGTCGCAACGCGGCGGACATCATCAGGGGCCGAAAGAATCGTCTGCAATCCGAGATGCGAGCAGCGGTCCTGGATGAGGTTGTATGGCACAAACGCGTGCAAAATGTCTATTCAAAACTGGATGACAGGGACCTGCAGAAGATTTTCGACATTGGTGAAAAAATCTTCCGCGGGAAGACGGTCAAGGATATCAATACGCGACACCTTGTACGACAGATACTGCTTGCGTCACCGCACCTGCTGGGTTTGGGATTCAGACTACTGCTATAAAATACTACACCGAAGCAGCAACCGGTATTTCGCTATTTTTCTTTTTCCTTGTCCGGTTCTTTCTTCTCTCTCTGGGGTATTTCCGGCTGTTTCTTTCTTGTTTGTTCGACCTTCTTCTTGTCGATCAACTCTTTGTATTTTGATTTCTTTGTCTTGATGTTCTGAAAATCATCTTCACGACGGTCGTTCACGCCATTCGAATTAGAATCCTGGAATCTATCCTGTTCCCGATCATTCCTCTGGATGACGTTCGCGCTCTGTGTCCGTGTATCGCGTGAACTGGTCCGTGCAGAAGGCTGCTTTGTATCTACCTTCACCGCCGGATTTTTCTCTTCTTCTGAATTAACCTGACGTGGAACCTGCTCGATCGCGAGGAGCATGCTCGTCAGGAATAAAAGTAACATAAATCTCTTCATTTTGTACCTCGCAAAATTATAGGCATATCATTCAACATGTCAACACCCATTCAGAGTTT
Source organism: candidate division WOR-3 bacterium (assembly GCA_029858255.1). Lineage (NCBI taxonomy): Bacteria > Pseudomonadati > Caldifarciminota > Caldifarciminota bacterium. The sequence goes on from JAOUFJ010000007.1 coordinate 43,896, forward strand.
AACATGAACCTTGCGCTTCTCGCCCGGATTCAATGATACGGTGCGCTTCAAGGTCCGATACCCTGCCTTCTTGACTTCGACCAAGTATTCACCGGGTTTCAGTACTATAGCCCGTGGTGACTCACCGGCATACTCTCTGTCCCCTGATTCGGTTTCTGTCACGTAGATCAGACAGCGGGGTGGAACCGTAACGATTATCAATTCAGCAGGTTCAGGTTCCTTGATTTCAATGTCCATGACCTCGGTAACAATATCCGGGCCCTCGTCATTCAGCTCCGGCAGCCTGCTGGTCGATGCTACCACGATGATCGTCTCGACCCCGGCAGGTCCGGTCACCCGATAATCATAGTCTGCATAATCCGGAGGCAATTGATATACTTGTCCGCCCCTTACCCAACCGTTGTCCTCTTCCGGGGGGAAGAGCCGAGTCACTCCTCCCCCCTGTTCTATATTGTATACTGCAAGATAGCATGATTGGTTTGCGGAGAAGTATATCGTCAACAAGTCACCCGGGCTGTAAGGTGCACCCTCGTGGTCGGTCCAGAGTGATACTTCGAGCGGTGCACCCGCAGTAATTAGCGACATCAGAAGAGCAAAGAACATGCCTACCTCACGTTCTCCGTAGAATAGAACCGGTCATCACGCGGATTGCGCGATACGCTCGGTTGACGGTCCTGTGGTCTTTGGGATTGAGGCGTGCTCTTTCGATTATCAACCCTCGGTTTCTCGACCTTTTCCTCTTTACGGTCGGGAGTCCTGGCCTCGGCATCCGGACGTCCAGGTGACTTTTCAACGCTCGGCGACCTGGGCCGCTCTTCCTGCTTGTCTGTACGCTCAACCTGTTGTCCAGACCGGCCCGGAGCAACGGGCTGGCTCGTTCGCTGACTCTTACTTTCCTTCTGAATACGCGATGGCGTCTCAACGCGCGTCTGCTCTCTCGGTGTATTCGTCTTTGTATTCTTGCTCTCGCTCTGCACGCGCGTCTGGCTGCCTGGATCTGTCCTTGCGTTATTTAGCCTCGTGTCGTTTGTCCTGGCAATGGGTTTCTCCCGCTTTGCCAGTTCGTTGATATCAATGTGCATATCCTCAATGCCGTGCTCCCGGTTCTTGGTAGCGATCTCCCGGTTGGCCTGCTTCACATAGTTCGTTCGCATCCTCTCGAGGTTGCCACTGTGCTGTTCTCTCTCAACACGGGCAAAGAGCTCAGGATCATTCTGCCTGGCCAGGTTCATGACCTGATTTTCCTGATAAGGCAGGTTGATCTCACGCGGCGGTTTCTCAGGAAGATATATGCCACTCGTCCTTGCCTTTACCCGCAGCACATTGTATGAATAGGGCAAGCGGTAGCGCACATACTGACCGTAGCGCGGCCTGTACCACCACGTACCGTGATCATACCACACGACGTAGAATCCAGCATAGAAGAAATCAGGATGGAAGTGATGGCACCAGTAGCATCGCGCCCAGTACCAGTCCCACCACCATGGATACCACCATACGAAGCGCACACAATAATATCCGTACGGCATGTATACCCAATAACCGTCATACCAGTAATCATTGTACCAGTATTCGTCATAATAACCGGGTTCGTAATAATCGTAAGAGTAGTAGATATTGGTTATGTTATCGGCGAACATCGGTATAACGGCAAGGAACAATAAAAGAAATAATGAACGTTTCATCTTAGCCTCCTTGGTTCATTACTAATTCTGGGTTATTGATATCAGTCTGGTAAGCCCAGTCGAAAATCACCGAGTACGTACCCAAAGCGGTTACACGGAATTTTGCATAGTGATAGTCCCATGTATGCATTATGTAGGTATGTCCCGGTATTGCCTCAACTTTGCCGGTTGCAGACCAGCCCTGCTGAGGCGCGTAGGTTATTTCGTCGAATGACGAAGTATAACCGAAATCCTGTATCAAACCGACCGGATGTCCGACGTAGAAACAATAGGCCTGCTCGACTTCATCATAACCGTAGTAGAAGTCACAGGTCGGGTAATCAAATGGAACGATACTGTAGGCACTGAATTTCCAACCGGCATAATCCGGGTAGATCGTGTAGTCAAAAATCTGCTCATCGAAACCTTCGGGCCGTGGTGTATCATAGACGATTTCGTATGAGAACTCGCTCTCGTTGCCATCATAGTCAAAAGACGTCACCGCGTAGTAGTATGTCTGGCCATTGATCAACCCGTAGTCAAGGAAGTAATCGAGATTGGTCTCGCCGATCTCGTAGTATAGACCAAAGGGCTCGAGACTTCGGTAAATCCGGTAGCCGGCAAGATCATGCTCTGTATTCTGATACCAGACGAGCAGGACTTCTTCGTCGCCGGTTATCGACCTCAAACCTCTGGGTACTGCGGGTGGTTCGTTATCAACGCCTTCAAATGAACAACCGGCGAGTCCCATGAGGCCGCTAATTACAATCACGTTTAGGAAGATTTTTATTCTTTTCATCATTCACCTCTGCCCTATATAATAGCATATACTGTGCCAGGTGAAAGTGATGAAATTACGAACCAAATACAGATATTCATGCACAAAACTTGTGCACCGTGCACAAAACTTGTGCACTGGGGACAGGCCCCTACTTATGTGCTTTCTGCGTTAGACGATTGCCCGCAAGCAGTCTATTGATGCATTCGGGACACTTGATTGTGTTTTCATCGAAAAGTCTAGAAGGTGGAATCCACGCCGCGCTTTTCTACGGAACCTATCCCCGCGAGGTTATCGGATGCCGAAAACTCTAAGCAGAAAGGTGAGCCGTCCGATGAGCAATGAGATCCTTGCCATCACCGTGTAGCCAAACGACGCACCGAACCCGATCATTAAAAACATTACACCAATCTTGGAACCTACTTTCAACACACCTTTGTGTTCACGTGAGAAATAGAAAAATAGCAATGCACACACCACACCGACAAAAATCATAATATTGTTGATTGATTGACCAACTGTCTCTGACGTATCATTACCTATTAAAACTAATGGCCTCAACGTTGCCTGGATCTGCGGGATAATGTAACCTTGAACTTGGGCAGTGAGGGCGAGACCGGCAGCAATGCCAACCGTAAAGGCTATTGGCCACCGGGAGATCCAAGCAGCACCCGGAAGCCACCGCATGATCATCATCAAACCAAATATTGCCGGTATAACGAGGATCCACTTCTCTATGCCCGTTTGCCGAAGGAACTCGTCGACCAACATGGGTTTCACATCAAAGGCCCAAATATAGATCACCCAGTAGCCGGCCGATACACCGACAAACAGATTTTCGGCAAATTTGTAAAACGGGTTATCACGGTACAGAAAAGAAAAAATGGCAATGGTCAGGCCAGCAGCTATCCATGTACCAAGCAAATTCATTTCTTCCTCCTCGAGAGAAAGTAGCCTATATTACCAAAAACAATGAAAGCAAGGATCAAGAGGTGCGCCATGGATTGAGCCGGCATGCCAAATGCAGCAGTATCCGGGTGCCCAACGAGCGTCTCGTATTCGGCCGCACCCTGCAGGCCGCCGATGATACCTGTAGTCTGTCCTGACTGGAGATATGGATACAGACTCGGTGCCATGACACCAGTAACACAGGCGAACATACGCACGCCGAATCTCGACACCACATACTGGATCCAATATTCGGCTGTCTGGCCGTGCGCAAAATCAACGATCAATGCAATGTCGCTATAGTTGTGAACATCTTTCATTATCGGGAAGTTATCCACGGGCACGCCCTTGTAATCTACCGCGAAGAAATCTCTTATTTCACGCCCGATCCCAATCATTACTGCCGTGTAACCGGGCCGATAGCCGAGGTTGATATAATCCTCACCATATACAGCATTGCACTCCTGCGTTATCAAATCCAGATCAAACTGGGCAAGCGGAAGACCAATAGCCAGGTGCCCAGTGTAGATGACCTTCAGCTTCTTGCGGAAACACTGACGCAGAAACGAGCGGAACATCGGCGTCAATTCTGGCGCGCTGGTCGCATCGTAGTCGATGGAAGCCAATACGACCGAACCCTCAGGAAGATTCTCGATTGTCTCGTAGGCTGACCTGACTTCACTACTGATCCTTATCGGCATCTTCAATTTCAATACTATCGGTATTGCCACAACCAATCCGACTGCAAGGTATATTATTCTTCGATCGATATTGGCGAGTCTGTCGAACAGTCTCATGAAACCTTCTATGTCAGGTATGTCCGTTCTATGCCAAGAATAATTCGCAGAGACATCACCACCCCACCCAGGTACACGCCGATCTGGATACCACGTTTGGCCGCAAGCTGTGGTATGTTAAGAAGCCAATCTGAAAATACTGGAAGTTGGTCCCATATCATCTTGCCGACGGGTACCCGACCAAGCATGACGATCGCGGCAGCAACGAGAAGAAGAGTTGCTTCAAAAGTCCTTGCACGGAAAGCCCGATAGGCAGCCGAGGAAATGAAGAAAGCAAGGAGCGCAAACATTGTTGCCTGAAGCGGTACGATCATATGTATATACGTGTACATAAAAGCGGAACGCAACTCGAAGGGCGTGTCATACTTGAACCAAGATTGAAATCCCGTTACAAGAACCAGTACAAGACCAAAGAGCAAGACGTAGCTGTATTGCCAACCCTGCTTACGTTGTCGGATTTTCTTGACATTGTATTTGACGAGACTATCCAAGCCCAAGATCATTGTGAAACCCGCAAGAATGGCGTACCAGATGAGGAAACGCTGTTGTAAACCCCCCAATGGTGGATGTGGAACAAAAAAAGCAACGACGCATAATACGCCGGTCAGAAACGTTATGATGATTGGAATCTCTCGCTTCATCAATACTCCTTCTTAGAAAGTATTAAACCATTGCACGATGTTTAAGAAAAGAACATGAAGGCTATCAACATTGAATAAATGCTGCAACAGGACGTCAAGTGTGCCCAGGAACGTGCCGAAGATCAAGAATACAAGGATTATTGCCTTGGTAAAATCCTCACCCTTCAAGCTCCCCAACATCTGCGGTTCAGGTCTGAGATAACATGATGCAGCATACATTTCCTCCCCGATAAGTGTATAATCACATGCGACAACAAAAAATGGTACCTGTTCAACCGAAGTGGTACCTGCAATCTGAATGGCTCCAACCGAATGGCCGGTCTCAGCCAAAATCAAAGATTCCGCATAGAAATAGCCCTGCCAGAAAACGGCACCCGGCTTCTCTCTCAGCACCATACCATCAACACCAGCGGCGTAGCCAAATTGGTCAGCAGTGAGGAATGCGATGTCTCGTTCATCATAAAGGTCGGGTCGTCCTTTTTCCGAATAAGCCTGCTTGACAGTTTCCTGAGCAGCTGACATCACCAGAGGATCATACTGCGGAACTAGCAGACGCGTCGAATACTCTGCACATTTCTGGGCGACGCGATGAAGAATGGATAGCGAAGCGATCGTCCAGACTTCATTGAGATAGCCCAACCCAAATGAATATAGTATGGGTCTGCCCATTTCTGTTGAGCGACCTACGGCATCGTCTATCGCATCTAATCCAGCTATCTTACGAACAAACAGCTTGTCACCGGCGTGTGCACGACGTATGTAGTAAACAACGAGAACCGAAACCAACAAGGTAACCACCAAAACGTTCATCCGCTGCGTATTGAACCACTGAGCTCTCGATACAACAGGTCCAATAATCGGCGAGTCTTGATGGCCGGACCCGGTCTGGGTTCTTATGAAGTAGAAATATTCTTTACCGTCTCTTGTGTCGCTGTTATCCTCAAAACTTGTCACACCCGGAGCGGCAGAACCAATATTCTTGAATTCTTCGGTCAAGGATTCACTGCGATATACAAAATAGCCCTGGAATATACCCACTTTTCCGGAGTCGGCCAGCGACAGTTCCCAAGTTATTGTGATCGAATTACCTTCATCATTGGGTGTGTCGTATGCTTGTACATCACTCGGCGACTGAGCAAAGAGACCTAAGATGACGAACAGGTGGACTATATTTCCTCCTTAAATGGCGATCTTTCAGATGAAAAGTAACGCAAGCCCGTCTATTCTACACAAAAAAAGGAATTTGTCGAGAGGGAAAAAAACGAACAAAACCAACCTGTCACAGACACTTTCGATTGTATACTCTCAAAAGGTCCAACACACGTAAGAACGCGAAGATGCGGGACTCCTTGCACTGACCAGGGTACAAGGCGAGAGCCGTTACTAGAGTTTCGCAAGCCGTTTCTCGAAATCAACGACAACATATTTCTTGCCTTTTTTCACAATCTTATGCCCCTCCTGTCGCAGAAGCTTCTTCTGCACGTCGACGCCACCCGGGTACTTTTCATTGATGACGCCACCTGTTTTGAGTGTCCGCCAGTAAGGTGTGATACGCTTTTTCCCTGCCCGCCAATCTTCATGCGCGGCATGTGCGGCGACCCAGGCAAATATTCCACACGTGATCGGACAGCCGATCGTAGCCTTGTATTTCTTGGCCATATAGTCGCGTATGTCATTTATCGTGATCAATTTTCCCTTGGGTACCTTTTTCATGACTTCATCGACTTCTACTGGAGCCGGGATGACCAATGTACCACTTCCCCACTTCTTGCCAATCTTGTCATTTATCTCGATTACTTTGGGCAAACCCTTACTATCGTGCAGTTTCTCATGCCATGATCTGCGTTTCTTAGGCATGCATTCCCCCTATACGGATACTAATTCAATTCGATACTAACAGGATAGCTTATTTCTCCAAGTATTGTAGTGACATACGCTCGCGCGTCGATACGATAGGCTGCCGAACCCAATCTCATTGCCTCAGCCAATGCCTGTCCGATTGCATTGTATTCAAGGGTGATCGTTGTGGTGAATTGTTCAGACTTCTTGGCTTCAACCGTAACCTTGTTGCCGGTCGTACCCGTGAAGACCTGCGTGTTATTCGCGAAAAAAGTATAGACAAACTTGTCGAGCACCGCATCAACATTGTTGGGGTTATCGACCTTTATATCGAAATCCAGTTTGAGATTATTGAATGTAAAAGAATATGGTTTTACTGAGATTAGTGAGAACTTGCATTCTTTTATTGCCAGACGTTCCTTTATGCTGGCACACGAAAGGACCAAAGATAGCAGAACTGTAAGAACTAGTATTCTCTTCATGGATTAATATAACAACACCTGTACAAAAGTCAACAATTTAATCCTCGATCGTTTGATAAATCAAACAACTACATAACACTGCAGTGGGTCGATTCATCGGGGAGTACGTAGGGCAGGGCTTTCGCCTGCGGAGAAGTCACGAACGTAAAACATTGACCTTGTAATTCGGAAAAACTCGCATATAATTCGCTCCAAACTATGAACCATACCAGTGACTTTATTCACAAAGACTTAATCTATGAAGTGCCCGCGGCAAAGGCAGAGGAGTTGTTCCGGTTCGTCGGCGCGACGCTCAAGGAAAAGAACCACATAGAGAATATCGAAGGGCTCGTTGAAGAATTACTGGCACGCGAACAAAAGGGGTCAACCGGCGTCGGCGACGGCATAGCAATCCCCCACGCCTTCATCACCGGACTATCTAAACCTGTTGTCATCACGCTGCTGCTTGATAAAGGCATCGATTTCAGCGCCGCCGACGGCGCACCGGTAAAGGTCCTATTTTTCGTCCTTGCTCCGGAGAACCAGCGAGAAACATACCTGAAGATCCTTGGCCGCCTCGCAACAATCTTGCACAATCCAGAAACCAAAAAGCAACTTCTGGGCGCGCGAACAAGTCATGATGCATACCGTACGCTGGTACAACCGCGGGTCACCAATTTCTTCTACAATAACCGCAGATATTTTTACCTCCTGGGGATCATTCTTGGCGCCTATTTGTTTGCTGCTTATTTCGTCCCCAGAATTTCGATCGCACCGACTCAGAGCGCAATCGCTCTGGATTATCTTCGTTTCAATGAAACACCCTGGGTGACCAAGCAAATTGTGACATTCACTATCTTCTTCACGATCGGCGTCGGCACGCTGCTCTTCTGGCAATACCGGGTGGCCATTGCCGCAACGGCGCTAGGAATACTACTTTTTACAGGTGTTATGGACCTCGACACGACGGTCCGGTTCATGAGCATTCCAACAATACTCTTCATTATTTCAATGATGGTTGTCGTCGCCTGGCTCGACAGCAACGGCGTGTTCAAATTTGTCATTACCAAGGTCATGAAGAAGATCGGCCCAAGACCCCGCACCCTTTATATCTTTCTTCTCCTTTTATCGGTCATCCTTGGCGGGCTTACCGGCGAGGTCAGCGGGATCATTGTGACAACCACGCTTGCTATCGGCTTAGCCAAGCGTTTCCGCATTGAGCCATTTCCTTATGTGATCGGTCTCGTATTTGCCACCAATATAGGCTCGGCACTGACGCTCATCGGCAACCCGATCGGTATCTATATAGCCTTTGCCGGAAATCTGACGTTCAATGACTTCCTGCGCTGGGCAACACCGCTCTCGCTGTCCGCGGCGATCGTGATCACATTCTTCACACTCTACCTGTTCCGTAAATTAATTCCAGGAAGTGTCCAGGAGGATATGGGTGCTCTGGACGAATGGAAAGACGTCCGGGACCGCAGAGAATTCTACGTGTCGATCATCACATTCGTAGTACTGGTTGGGTTGATCAGTACCCACCAGGTCATTGAAACCCTTCTGAAACTCAAAGAAGCGACCGTCATCGTTGCCGCGCCGCTTGTCGTCGTCGGCGCCATCCTCTTTGTTTCAAAGGAACGCGGCAAGAAGTTCCTTGTCAAGGATGTTGATTGGTGGACAATATTGTTCTTCATGTTCCTCTTCGCCAACGCCGCGTGCCTGGAGTATACAGGAGTAACCGCGAAAATCGCCTACCTGCTGGAGAATATTTCCCAGAATATAACCATACCGTTCATCCCGGCTGATATTAAAACCACGGTTGTGGCAATGGTCATCTTGTTATTCTTCTCCGCGATCGCGTCGGGTTTTGTCGATAACCTCCCGATCATCGCAGCGCTCGTTCCCATTGTCCTCGACCTCAAGAATATCGGATTGCCACACGCTGAGATCCTCTGGTGGGCACTGCTTTTTGGCGGCTGTTTTGGCGGCAATCTCTCCATGATCGGTTCCAGTGCCAACGTTGTCGCTCTTTCGAGGTATGAAGAGATAACCGGAAGGTCGATACGGTTTGGCCACTGGTTCCGCTATGGCCTGCCCGTGGTCATTATCTCCGTAGTCTTTGTCTGTATTGCATTGATGATCCAGATCAAACTCTCACCTTAAATGGATAAAGTTCTTGTTGTCGTTTTCGATACTCACACCACCGAAGATTCGATAGTATTATGCATAAAGATGATGCAGCACTTCAAACCGCTCATCCAAATCATATCGCCGGTCGACCGACATGCAGTTACACGAGTCGCATCGAATGAAGGGGCCAAGGAGGCCGAGGTCCGTGAAAGAATGCTCCACGAAACCTATACGAATCTTTATCACCTCGAGGACTTATTCAGCAAACACGGCCTACAGGTGAACATTGCCGCAAAGGAAATGCGCCTCCCCGAAGAGCTCCTTACGGAGATCAGAAAAATGAATCCCGGCATGCTGGTTGTTGTCGGCAAAATAGATCCGGTTGTCCTTGAAACACTATACGGCTCGTTCCACGTGCCTATTTTGTTGCTGGCGCCCGAAGATTAGACAGCAGAGTCAATAAACGAAATACCGGGCTAAGGCAATAGTCCGTCGATCTCTCTATCGGCTGGTGCCTCAACTGTAAAGCTGACCATAATTTTGTACTCAGCACCCGCAGCAATCGGTACACGCCAGTAATATATGCCACGATCCTTATTCTCCTCAGTTGGTTTGGGCTCCAGTTTGACACTGCTCACTTTCAGATCCGGATCCTGAGAAACGGGGATCTGGTCGACGATCGTACACTCGATCTCTTTGTCATGAAAATTCTTGACATTGTTCTCGTACACAAATTCATGCTTTGTTTTGCTGCTGAAAAGACCGCCGTGCGAAACCTTTGATTTCTGCAACTCTCTTTCCACCCTAACCCTTTCGTCGACTCCAAATGATACTGTTGTAGATTCATCGGGCGCAATCGTCGGCATTTGAACCCTTCCGGTGAAATCATCCCCCACATATGTACTTGCCTCACCAGATAGAAATAAGTAATCGGATTTATTCTGCAATTCACCGGTCAAATAAGCAAACAGAGTTACTCTAGGGATAATGGAATATTTGAAATCGCCATCAAATTCTCTCTCGAGGAGTCGTATTTTCTTCTCCGGTTCACCACTCCTTACGGTGTAGCGCCCAGGAAGTGGGTACCAAACAGATACGCCGGCTTCGACTGGTGTTGCCACTGCGGCAACTGCGGTCACACCCCTAACTTCAATCCCCTCTTCGGCTACTGCTGTTGGCGCCGAATAGACAACCTGCGATCTTTTTGCCCGTGACGTAATGAACCAGGGCACGGGAATTGGGTGTATCTCCCCCATACCTGGTTTCGCCGTTGACAAAACTACTTTCGCGTTCTCCCAGTCTTCATTAGTACGCTGATAGATCTTGCTGAAATAGGTGAGTTTGATCTTCTTAACAGATGGATTTGCCCTGACTTCATAATAAGTACGCCAGTTGGCGCCTCGGACTACGTAACTAACTTTGATTCGATAGTTCCCGGGTGAATCAGGGTGACAGTCGAAGACAATTGATTTGCGATTACCGACTGTGGATTTTAAGTCAATAAGTTCACGTGTCACGGCACCAATTGCCTGCTGCAATTCAACGCGCAAACGCTCGATCTCAGCCGACCTCCTCTTCGTTGTAATGAGTTCATCGACCATGAACCGCAAACCTTGACGCCACGATTCAGGCGCAACCCTGCCTGTAAGAATTTCTTTTGATACCAACTCAGGGCCACCAACCGCAATACTCTGTAAGAATTTTTCTTTCTCATGTAGTACAGATATTTCGTCAGCAAATTGGCGATTACTGATTTCGAGAACCTTTAACGAATCCTCAAGCTGCTTGACCATCGGGTGCGGTTTGTCAACATATCCCCGCTTCACTTGTACCTCGCCCACTTTCAGACCCTGCGCCCTGACACGTACCGAAAAGTCATCTAACGCACCGGGCAGGTCAGCAAAGATAAGTTCGGTTGCCATGTCGAGGTTGATATCGGTAACTCTAGTTACCATAACGCGGTCACTGTACAGCACGATAGAATCTACCTTGGAATTGACTGCAACCGTTGAAAACAAACAAAATAATACAATCATGTCGCCTCCTCGACCTTAGTTTATTCCTGAGAGGTATGTAGTCAATAGTGCACATCCTATATGAAAACCTAATTTTCTTGACTTTGGTCTTTCCCTGACTATAATGGGCATGTAAGGAGGCCTGATGAAGCAATTTAGAACAGAGAAATACAATGATTTTACGAAAGCAGAAACCCGAAAGAAAATGGAGAAAGCCATTGCCCAGGTTGCATCCCAATTCGGGAAGGAATACAGCATAATAATCGGCGGCGAAAGGATTAGATTAGACAACAAATTTCATTCATACAACCCGTCACAAAAGGGTGAAGTTATCGGAACCTTCCAGAAAGCAGATGAGCCGACGGCCGAGCGAGCCATGCAGGTCGCGCTCCAAACTTTCGAATCCTGGCGATATACTCCGGCCAAAACAAGAGCAGACTATCTCTTCAAAATGGCTAATATCATGCGCCGGCGCCGTTTTGAACTTAACGCCTGGATGGTTCTCGAAGAAGGAAAAAACTGGCTTGAAGCCGATGCCGATACTGCCGAGGCAATAGATTTTTGCGACTATTATGCACTTGAGGCTTTGCGTTACGATAAAGGACCGAAACTCTACAAATATCCGGGGGAGATCAACAAGCAGGTCTACATTCCACTCGGGGTTGGTACCGTAATCCCGCCCTGGAACTTCCCATTGGCGATCTTGGCGGGTATGACAACGGCGGCATTCGTGAGCGGAAATACGGTCATATTAAAACCGTCAAGCGATTCACCGGGGATCGCCGCCATGTTCATGGAAATTGTGGAAGAAGCAAAGGTCCCTGTGGGCGTTGTCAATTTTCTTACAGGACCCGGCGCCATAGCAGGTGATTATTTGGTCCGGCATCCAAAAACACGGTTTGTAGCGTTCACAGGTTCAAAGCCCGTTGGCCTCCGGATTGTCGAGCAAGCAGGAAAAACGCAACCCGGCCAGATATGGATTAAAAGAGTTGTAGCTGAAATGGGCGGGAAGGATCTGATCGTTGTAGACTCAGAGGCCGATATCGATAGTGCTGTAGCAGGTGTCAGAACTTCGGCATTCGGATTCCAGGGCCAGAAATGTTCTGCCTGCTCACGGTTAATACTTGATGATAAGATCTACGATACGTTCATGAAGAAACTCATTCCGACGGTTGAAGCAATTACGGTTGGCCCAACAAAAGACTATAAGAATTACATGGGACCCGTGATCAATGAGTCCGCCTACAATTCGATACTTGAATACATCAAGATCGGAAAATCCGAAGGAACTTGCGTCTGCGGCGGTGATCCAGCACCGGGTGATGGATGGTTCATCAGACCGACAGTCATTGCCGATATCGAGAGTAAACATAGGATATTCCAGGAAGAGATTTTTGGCCCGGTACTCGGTGTCACGCGAGCGAGAGACTTTGACCATGCCGTACAACTGGCCAATGACTCGGAATATGGACTCACCGGTGCCGTCTACACGAAGAACAAGAAGAAAATAGAAAAAGCAAAGCGGGAAGTTTTCGTCGGTAATCTCTATATCAACCGCAAGTGCACAGGTGCCCTCGTTGGTATACAGCCATTTGGCGGCTTCAACATGTCCGGGACCGACTCCAAAGCTGGCGGACCTGACTATCTCATGCTTTTCACGCAGGCAAAAGCAATCGCCGAATACGTTGGCACCAAGAAGAAAAGCAAGAAAACACCTCGCCGAACCATCAAGAGGAAACGGAGAAAGAAGTGATCGAAACCATATTCAAGAGGGTCGAAAAAGAGAAAGTCAGGTTCATTGATCTCTGGTTTTCAGACGTACTCGGTTCGGTCAAGAACGAAACGATACCCATACAGCATTTGAAGAAGACACTGAAAGAAGGCATTTGGTTTGACGGTTCTTCGGTCGAGGGTTTTGGCCGCATCTTCGAGAGTGACATGTATCTGAAACCGGATCCCGCGACCTTCGCCATCATCCCAAGGGACGAGGAGAGGACTGCGCGGTTCATCTGCGATGTTTATGCACCTGACCACAAGCCGGCTCCGGTAGATCCTCGCTCCATCCTGAAGACGAATCTGGACGTGCTGCATAAAAAGGGTATGGAGTTCTATGTTGGCGCCGAATTGGAATTTTACCTGTTCAAACGCGACGGCGATAAGGTAATGGCATTACCCCATGACCGCGTAGGTTATTTTGACCTTGGCGGTGACCTCGGTCTGAAGATAAGAAAGACCATGTGCGACCGGCTACAGGAATTCGGCATTCAACTCGAGGCCGGACATCATGAAGTCGGCAAAGGACAACATGAAATCGACCTTTTGTACACAGACGCCCTGACTCTTGCCGACAACATAATTACGGCGCGCATAGTCATCAAACAGGTTGCGGAAGAATACGGCCTGTTCGCGACTTTCATGCCTAAACCTTTATTCGGAGCGCCGGGCAACGGCATGCACATCCATCAAAGCATATTCAAGAATGCAAAGAACCTGTTCGCCGATGCCAAAGATGATTACGGACTCTCCGCATTAGCCTATGGTTATCTCGCAGGTGTGCTTAAATACATGAAAGAAATAAGTGCACTCACTTCGCCACTGGTTAATTCCTACAAACGACTGGTTTCAGGATTCGAAGCTCCGGTATATATATGTTGGGGCCGCATGAATCGTTCTGCACTGGTCCGTGTCCCCAAAATTAGCCCGAAAAAATATACAAGCACGCGCATAGAACTCCGTTCCTGCGATCCTTCGGCAAATCCATATCTGCTATTCGCCGTTGTGCTCAGAGCCGGTCTTGAGGGGATCAGCAGTAAGCTGAAACCTCCAGCACCAGTGGAAGAGAACGTGTACGCGCTCGAAACCAATGTCTTGAAGGATAAAGGAATAGACCTTTTGCCCCGTTCACTTTATCAGGCGCTCGAATACTACAGGCAGAGCGATCTCGCCAAGAGTGCACTCGGCGATACATTATTCCAGAGATACTACGACATCAAACTGAGAGAATGGGATGAGTATTCGATCCAGGTATCGAAATGGGAAGTGGATAAATATCTTGAGCTATACTAGCTCAACGATTACAGTGATGAAAACATAGATCACATTGATATTGATATTTCCCGAACGTGGTGGTCCAAAAGACTGCCACGTTTTTTTATTATATTTCCTGTATCGATTTTTTTATATTATCTGGAACTAGTAGTTTTCGCCGAATTTGTTATGGGATACGATCTCATTTAAAGGTTTACGTGACCTGGCTGGTATACCGGCGATCGACTCCTTTGTTGACGGCTCAGCAGGGTACCCCAAAACCAGCAGAACCACCACTCTGTATTTTCGTGGTATTTTCAACAGATTGCGCAGCTTTGATTCACCATACCAACCGACCCAACAAGAGCCAATCCCCAATTCGGTTGCGGCAAGAGTCATGTGGGTCATGGCGATCGACACATCGACGAGATGATTCTCATGCCCGGCTAACTGCGCAACATAATGGGTAAAGGCTTTGCTGTAGCAACCAACGATGACCAGCGGAGCATCATTCATAAAAGCAATTATGCGCTGGGTACCTACGGGTACGGTGCCGGGTATCTGCTTGATAACCGAGGGGTCATCTACGACAACGAAATGCCATGCCTGACGGTTACTGGATGATGGCGCGAGCCGAGCCGCTTCCAATATCTGCAAAACCTTGTCACGCTCTATCTTCTGCGCTGAAAACCTGCGCACGCTCCTGCGCCACTTTATCGCCTCAAACACATCCATGCATATCCTCCACCCAATTCATGCTTCCTAACACAATATTGTACGTACCCCAAACGCCCATGTCTGGCATTCCGGTAATTACCAGAGTGCCAGACTACCATTTTTTCACCCTCATTTTCTCAACGTATTGCTCTATGTACTGTAGAGCATGGATCAATGATCTGTCTTTAAGAAAATAGATCTTACGATTTTGTTCGGTCGTGTACCTCACCAGATTGATCTGTCTGAGATTTCGCAGCGTCTCCGATATCGTCTTCAGGGAAAGCCCGATGTCCTTCGAGAGTTCGGTAGGCGTCTTCTCCGACTTTGAGAGTATCGTCAGAATTTCGTATGCCGTAGGATTACCCAATACGCGGCAAAATCGAGAAGCACGGTAATGGGTTTCCGGCATTTTTCTTCGCATATCACATTATACTGCAACAGTCGGCTGTGTCAATCTGGTATTCTGGTAATTACCAGAATACCAGAGTACCGAAGTCTTCATAAAGATGTTACTGTGATAAGACAACTGGCACGAGGATTTTGTATTGCTGGAAATGCTATAAGTTTATGTCAGGCCGAAGAGGCCGCTGAAGCCGAGAAAGGCAAGGGCCATGAGACTGGCGGCGATGAATGAAATCGGATAGCCCTTGAGTGATGGGTTGATCGGTGCCATGTCCAACCGTTCACGGATGGCGGCAAAGGTGATGATGACCAGCGTGAAACCGACCCCGGTCCCGATCGCGAAGACCGTACCATCAATGAAACTGAATTTGTTATCGATATTAAGAAAAGTAACGCCGAGTATCGCGCAGTTTGTGGTGATCAACGGAAGATAGATACCAAGGGCATTGTATAATGCCCGGTATGATTTCTTGAGAAACATTTCAACCAGCTGGACGAGTGATGCGATAGTCAGAATGAATACTGCAGTGCGCAGAAATACAAGATTCAACGGCAAGAGCACCGCGTTGAAAACGATCCAGGTGATCCAAGCGGCAAGTGTCATGACGAATATCACCGCCATGCCCATACCAGTTGCGGTCTCCACGGTGCTCGAGACCCCAAAGAAAGGACACAAACCCAGAAAACGCATCAATACGATGTTGTTCACCAGGAACGCGCCGAGGAATATGAGTGCCGGGCTTTTCATCACAACTCCTTCTTCACGTATTTGTTTATCAAAGCTTTGAGTATACCGATCACAAGAAACGCTCCGGGCGACATGATCATAAAGATAACCGGTGAATTCTTGAATGCTTCGCCGAATACGGTCATGCCCAGAAAAGTACCATTACCCAGAACCTCACGGAGGGTTCCCATTATGGTCAGAGCAATGGTGAATCCCAATCCTGTCCCCAGACCGTCGAGTACCGAATCAATGACCGATCTCTTTGATGCAAATGCCTCTGCCCTTCCCAGTATCATGCAGTTCACAACGATGAGAGGAACGAAGACGCCGAGGGCGCGGTACAGGTCAGGCTGAAACGCCTGCATCATATAGTCAATCATCGTCACAAAAGTGGAAATGATTAGAATGAATATCGGGATCCTCACCTCGTTCGGAATATTTTTCCTCAGCATGGAAATTATAAGGTTCGAACACACGACCACGAAGGTCGCGGCGAGACCCATGCCGAATCCATCACGCACCGTGCTCGACGTTGCCAGTGCAGGACAGAGACCGATCATGAGAACAAAGACCGCATTGTCTTTGATCAAACCCCGCGTGAAGATATTCAGCCTGCTCACTCTATGTATTCCTCAAACCGTTCGATCCCCTTGACTACACCGTTGATCAGTGCCTTCGTAGAAACGGTCGCGCCACTGATCGCTTCGGGGATGCCGATTTTGAATTTCTCGAGGAATTCCTCTTCCCGTATAACTTCACCAAGACCTTCGGTTTCCTGCGAATACAGAATAGAAATTCCGGTGATACGCTTCTCCGCGCTGTATCCCACCATGAATTTTATGTCATCGAGATAGCCCTGTACTACACGAACGAATACTACGCCCAGTGTATCCGAGCCACGCACCGCTTTCCAGAGCGTATCTTTTATTACCTCGACAAATTTATCAGCATCAGAGAAGACAATCCCTGGATCGCACGAAGGCATCAAGCAAGCACCGTACATCTCGATCCCTTTCTTGACTCCTGTCGCTACCGCTCGTGATGAGATAGTTGCCGCCGTTATTGCGTCGATCGAACCACCCTCCTGTTCAAGAGCAACATCGGTTGCGGTTTTACCCTTGAACTGTTCGGTGAACCCGGGCTGCGTGATCTTCGCTCCAAGACCGGGCGTTTCAACAAGCCCCTCGGCGGCACTGGCAACTCTGATCCCGGTTATTTTGCCATCATTATCAAGACCCACGGTTATCGGGATCGGACCCGCATATCCCTGAGGAAACACGCGAAATACTACACCGATATTTTCTCCAGAAGAATCGACCGCCTGCCATAGTGTATCCGGTATGATTACCTTGTATTCATAAGCTGTGATAACTTCTTCAAGACCGCTCAGGGTTAGCTGAGCCTGAGTCTCGGCAATCCGCGGTTCGGTGAACGCATAGACGAATGACAGGATAATCGCGCAAGTCACCGCGACAACAAATAAAGTAATTATCATCTGCCGAATGCTGGTCATTTCTTTACTCCCTTTTTCTTCTGCTCGCCAAAGATACGTTCTTTCGTCAATCGGTCGATCAAGGGCGTGAAAACATTCATGAGCAGGATCGAATAAGAAACCCCTTCCGGGTAACCGCCCCAGATTCTTATGATAATGGTTATGATACCACAGCCGATCCCAAATATCCATCTGCCTTTCTTAGTGATCGGTGAGGTCACCCAGTCGGTTGCCATGAAAAAAGCTCCAAGAATGAGCCCGCCACTGAAGAGATGGAAAAGAACACTCCCTTGCGTCGGCAGCAACCAGGCGAGCAGCGCGAAACTGCCGAGATATCCGAGCACAATACGGTAATCTACTATTTTCAGGAAGACAAGGACCAAACCGCCCAGGAGCAGGAAGAAAACCGAGGTCTCGCCAATACATCCGCCGATATTGCCGGAAAAAAGATTGCGTATTGTCTCGAAATCGTTGAGCTGTCTGATGATGACCTGAGGATCACCGTAATTGGCGGGGTTTTTTAAGAGACTGAGGGGCGTCGCCGCGCTGATACCATCGATGCCAGACAGCGTGCCACCGATCGGGGACAACCATTCCTTGGTCATCAATGAAGGCCATGATGCCATCAGGAAGGCACGGCCGGCAAGAGCTGGATTGATGAAATTGTAACCCAAACCTCCAAACAGTTGCTTGGCAAAGATTATGGCAAAAGCGCTGCCGACCGCTGGCAGCCACCATGGGACACCTGGCGGCAGGTTATAGGCAAGGAGAAGGCCGGTAAGGACAGCACTGCCGTCGGCAACCGTGATCTTCTTTCCCAGCATTCTTTGGAGCAGGGCCTCAGCACATACTGCGGCGATGATGCTGATGAGAGTTATGAAGAGTACGCGCAGACCGTAAAGATATGTCGAGTATGCCAGTACAGGCAACAGTGCAATCGTCACGATGCGCATTGCCATACTGGTTTTGTGCTTCGACCTGATGTGAGGCGAAGCTGAAACAACGAATAATCTCTTTAAGTCTTCGACTTTCTCCATATTTCACTCTTCCCGTACTTGAAGTAGTGCACGAGCGGAATCGCCGCCGGGCACACGTAGGCACAACACCCGCATTCTATGCAATCGAGCACACCGTAGGCATTGGCCATATCGATATTTTTGTTTTTAACAAAACTGCATATCTCAGTGGGCATCAGTCCCATTGGACAGGCATCAACGCATGCCGCACATCGCACACATGGACCCTCCTCAACGGCCCGGACGCCGCTCCAGACAAGGATACCCGAAGTCCCCTTGATAACCGGCACAGCGTCTGAATACTGCGCAATGCCCATCATCGGTCCGCCTAGTATTACTTTTTCAGGTTGAGTTGTGTAACCACCGCAAAAATCGATCACGGAATTCACTGGTGTACCGATACGCACAAGAACATTCCTGTTCTCCTTCACACCATCGCCTGCAACCGTCACCACCCGGTCGATAAGGGGTTTGCCGAATTTAACAGCCATCAGCGCTGCATGACAAGTCCCGACGTTATGAACCACACACCCCACATCCATCGGAAGTCCTCCCCTGGGCACTTCTCTCTTCAATATAGCCTTGATCAATTGTTTTTCTGCACCCTGAGGATATTTGGTTTTCAACGCAGCCACCCGAACCTCTTCCTGTTTGAAAAGACCGATCGCGTCCTTCTTATTATCTTCGATCCCGAAAATGAGATTCGGCACATCGAGTATTTTCTGGAATATCCTGGCGCCTTCGATAACCGTCGCCGCATGTTCGACCATCAACCGGTGATCCGCCGTAAGAACAGGCTCACACTCGCAGCCATTGATTATTAACGTATCGATATGCTTCTCTTTGGGCGGTGATAACTTTACATGGCTTGGGAATGCGGCGCCACCCAGTCCCACGATCCCTGCTTCTTTAACCGCATCGATCAGCTGTTTTCCTGTCAGGCTGCCGAGATCCCGCGCCGCACTCACTTCCTTTACCCAATCCTCTGAATCGGATGCTTCGATGATACAGCAGAGTGCGGAACCTATGACCGGATGAGCATGGTCTACAATGTCAACAACCTTACCCGAAATACTTGCGTGAACTGCAGCAGAGATGAAACCATCGGCCTCGCCGATCTTCATACCGATCTTAACATCATCACCTTTCTTTACCAGAGGCCTGGCAGGTTTCCCAGTATGCTGCGAAAAAGGAATATAGACTCTTTTCGGCATTGGCATCACTTCGATTGCACATTCATCGGTATTCTTGTTTTCGGGAGGATGCACGCCGCCTGCAAATCCAGATAACATGGCATCTAGTATAGCCAAAATCATGGGCTCGTCAAGAAAAACAAACTGAGATTGCTAGTGTTTTGTACTTCTTCTATGAAGGAGCGATGATATAGCCAGTGCACGTGAGCACCGCATTACCCCCGATCTTTACACGGTATATCTGACCGCGCGTCGTCTCGATGTGCACATATACCTTGCCCTGTTTTTGCTGCAAATGACCCTGCTCGATAATCATGCGGGAGAAATTTGTGTCATCGACCAGTTTATGCTTAATTAGATAGCACCCCAGAGTGCCAGCGGCCAAACCAGAAATAGAATTCTCATTGACACCTATCGACGGTGTAAAATGACGCATGAAAGCCGTGCTCTCGACATCGAATTTCTGGAGGCAGAATACAATCACCCCGCTGATCCCGAGACGGACACAGTAACTATCCATCAAAGAGAAGTTGGGTTTTATGTTACGCATGTCTTTCAGTGAACGGAGGGGAATAACAAGATCATAGAAGCCGGTTGAAATGACATCCATGGACAGGCCTGTCGCGGTTATGTCTTCAGCAGCAAGTCCCAGGAACCTTGAGACTAATGTCGAGTTTATTTCCAGATCGAGATATGTCGGTTTTGCCAACGTGATTGCAGCCCTCTTTATCTTCTCTCCCTCTACTCTCAATTCCACCGAATTTATACCGGTCTTGGTCCTTTGTTTTATAATAGTTTCGGGGTCTTTCAAAGTCAACAAACCTTCTCCACTAAGGGCGAAATACGTGGCAATTGCTGCATGGCTTGAGAAGTTGATCTCGTTCTTGCCGTTAAAAAAACGCAGGGACATATCTGCTTCGGCAGTCGATTCGGGAAAAACAAATGCAGTATCGGAAATCGGATTGAGGTCCGAGGCAAGCGCCAGCATATCCTGGTCAGTCATTTCCTCAGGCGCCAGTACAACCCAAGCTGGATTTCCACCATAAGGTAATGCAGTAAACGTACTATATTTCTTTACCTTAATCCAGCCTGGCATGGAAAAATATTACATATATTTGATTCCTTGTCAATATTGTGAAGAATATACGTGCTACACACCACAAAAGCTGCCGTGACGCGTTTCTACGCGCAAAACCGCGGTAACCATGACCGTAATTTACTGCTCTGTACTATCTGTTTCGGCAATCCTCTTTTGGAGATACTTGATGAGAAGGGGATGATCTTCCCTTTTTAGTACGACCAACATCTCTTCTTTCGATAATCTTCCATATATAGCCTTGCGAATTGACGGTGGTGACGACCAGATCAAATCATCGAATCCAGGGATCGTATCACTAGCGGTTATTAATGACAGCGAAAAATAGTCTTTCAGGTCATCCGCCCGAAGATGTCCAAGACAAGACAACCCGCAACCGACTCTGCGGAGACCGGAAAGGGCGGCGTAGCGAACCCCATAAAAAGGGTCATCTAAACCCTCAACCAGGTCTGCCACTTCGCGCTCCGTGGCGATCTCAGCGAGGGCACAATAAGCCGATTTCCTTACCGGCGCAACGGTGTCATTCAAACCCTCACAGACGTAGGGCAATGCCGTGCGTGAAACTGACTTACCGAGCGCCGTGAATGCTCCCGAGCGAACCGACCACTCAGTATCATTGATGAAGCGCGCAACAGGCGCCACTATCTGCTCTCCGCCGATTTCACCCAAAACCCAGAGGCATTGTTTGAGAGCGCGTGCTTCTGCGTCGCTCCCGCGGTTATCAAGATGAAGGACAATCTCCTCTATCGCAACTTCTCCAATCTCGGTGAGAATATTCTTCAGCGTATGCCGCCCTGCCGCAGACTTTGTATCGAATTTTGAAACAAGAAAACTAACCACTGTATCGCCTGTTGAAGAATCTCGACCCAGTGCAACAAATGTCGCAACCGCCGAGTCCTTTAACGCCTGGTAGTTGACCAATCCGGTCGTAGCCTGGTCGTACAGTATGTCAAAATCCAAAACGCACACCAGACTTACAATGAACATTACAATCATGATTTATTTACTCCCAATCGACACCTATCCCGTACGTACCTTTTTCCCAGAATTCTGCGTCGCCGCCTGATGTGTAAGCATCATCACCTTTAATATCCACAAGCACACCGATGCTGCCATACTCCCTCCGAAAATCTCCGTAACCTTGTGTGTTGTGCAGCCGCTTCACTGCATAGTTGTCATCGCCGTTTTCATCGATCAGCAAACCGATACCGTTGGCATTGCCCGCACCCTGGCTGAGGTCAAATGCTGCGTAAGTGTCATCGCCCGAGCAGTCATACAGAAGCCCGAGCGCAAGGTCGTGGCCACAACCCTGTGCTACACCTTTGGCAATATAGTTATCATCGCCTCCATCATCGATCAACAAACCAAGGGCGATGTGCGTACCGCTACCCTGAACATACTGGTATCCCACATAGTTGTCATTGCCGCCCTTTTCCACTATCGCACCTATGCCATACCAGTAAGCGGCGCCCTGGCCAAAGATGTCACCTATATAATAGTCATTACCACCACCCTCAAACAGGAAGCCGATGCCGGCCGGTAAGTCTGGGCGGAAACCAATGGCAAAACCCTGTGACATTGAGAGATAGTGGTCAAGATATCTTATTTCATCAAGATACACCTGTCTGATAAGATATCGATCATTACCATCATCGTCTTCAAGAATACCGATACCGTACGTCGCGCCAAAGCCCTGAGCATACAAAGCGCCTTCATAATAATCGTTGCCAGACAAATCCCTCAGGATGCCAATTCCAAAACAGCCCGCGCCCTGGGTGAATGTATCACCATGATAACGATCGTCACCTGACTCGTCGATCAGAACACCTACGCCGAATGCACCGGCGCCGATCGCGAAATTACGAGCACTATAGAGGTCATCACCATTCCGGTCAAGAATCACAGAAACGCCGAATCTACCGCACGCAATATCATACTCGCCGCCCAGGTAAGAATCATCCCCAGTTTCATCGACGATCACGCACACGTAGCTTTGCTGTTCGGACAGATGGTATGTATCATTCCCTCCGACGTCGATGATAACCGCGAAATCACGCTGGTAGACGTTTTTACCCGAATCACCTACAACAAGCTCGCCAAAATCATAAACTCCGTAGTACAAAATATCGCCCGAAACACCGTCCAACTGGATTTTCGATAAGGGTAAATTCAGACCAGTCACGGTGTATCCTTCGAGTGCTGACAGAATTGTGTAACCGGCAAGGATAACCCTCTCGTAATCGATGTGACGGGCACGCTGACCCAGGTAATTCGTGAGCGAATCGTATGTTTTTTCATAAGCCTTTTCCTCGGCGATCGAGCCGGTCGGTTCCGGAGAAAAAACAACGAGGTCTTCCAGCACGCCGAGTATCTCGAGTGAGTCGGCCGGAAAAGCGCGTGAAAGTAAACAATTACTGCGGTCCAGCGCCGCGAGAAAATCATATTTTGGCTTGGTCAATTCGAATGTATAAAGATCGGCCAGCGACGCGAAAGCTTCAACAAGGGGGTTCTTGTGAAAATCATCATGTAACATGTATGCGAAAGGGACCGACCCAAGTGGATTTTCAAGCAATGCATCAACTATTTCAAAACGATAGTCATCACGCTTGACATAATCGCTACGAAAGGTGAGGTCCCCTCTGGAGAGACCGATAAACGCAAGACTCGAATCGAGGTGGGCTGAGAATGACTGGCTGATCAGGAAGAACAATAAAATCACTTTAGATTATACTTCGCGGGTCTCTAAAATCAAGATTGACTCGACTGGTATGGTGACTATAATATTTTAGGGAGGAAACAATGAAATACTTGCTATGTTTTTTGATTGCAGTAAATATCCTGGTTGCAGGCAACACACGACCAGCCGATATGCCAGGCATAGAAATCGAAACCAATGCTGAGGGAACGAGGTTTGTCACTGACCCATCAGGTGATACCGATCCGCTGAAGGTCACCACCGATTTCTACGGAAACCAACGCGCCGAAGTAATATGGGTGGACCGCAACCATCAAAATGCGATCGCCCAGCATACGGCGATCGCCGGAAATGGCATGTGGATACAGGCAGGTTGGTACCTGAACAACGAAAGGACGAATTTATACCGGACTCTTGGCACAAACACACCGATATGGTCTTTCCCGATGCCTGAAGCCGATTGGTTCATCTCAATCGATGTTTCGATGGACGGTGCAGGCATCGGAGCCCTCGCCGCGGGTGAAGCATGCTACAGTTTCTCATCCGCGAGCGCCGCGCCGAATTGGGTTTACAGCCTGCCCATGGGATTCAACTATTCTTCGAGCGCCCAGGGGCCGACGATAAGTGTAACCGATGATGGGTCGGTCTACGCCGCGCTCGCCGGGCAGGCCGGGCAAGGCCGCCTCTTCCTTTTTAATGCTTCCGGGGATACTATCCGCACGATCAGCTTCAATCCGACCCTGGGTATCTACGGCGTTGACATGGCAAATGACGGTTCGGTGTTCTGCGTTTCCACATATAACGCGATATATGTATTCAATGAGGACGGTTCGCGTCGTGATTCAATTACACAATATGGCCAGACCCCGGCGAAGATCTCGGCCGATGGCAAGTATCTAGTTAAAGGAGATTTCTACACACGCGTCTACCTTTACCGATGGAACGGCTCAAATTACGATCAAGTGTGGCAGTATCCGACTGGACACCCGTGGGTCACTTCAGTCGCGATATCAGATGACGGGTCTACGATCATGGCCGGAACGTACCAGTACAGCCCGAGCAATTCCGGCAAGGTCTTGCTCTTCGATTCCTCGTCAGCAACACCACTCTGGCAATATACACAGTATGGCGATTACGTACCATCCTGTGCTCTGAGTGAAGATGGTTCACGAGCCGTTGCTGGTTCTTGGGGCCAATACAACGCAACCTTCGGTGATGTGCTGACCGTCTTTGACCGTAATTCATCAACGCCCATATTCCAGCTCTTAGATGACATCGACGAACCAGGATCGATTTTTTCAGTCGGCATCTCAAAAGATGGCTCGTTCATAACGGCCGGTGGGAAAGCCGTTCACGCCCGCCAATTCGGAAACGGTGGCGAGGTCTACGCGATACGCATGCTCGACCCCCTGACCAATGATGTCGGTATCGAACGGATCAACGCACCAGCCGCTTTCCTGCAGGTGGGGCAGAACATCACCCCTCAGGCGGTTGCCCGCAATTACGGGGCGCAAGCTGCCAGCTTCAGCGTAGTATGCTACATCCATGACTCGCTTGCGCAGCCTCTCTACGGTGATACGACCACGGTGAGTGGACTGGCGTCCGGTTCAAGCACCACAGTCAGTTTCTCGCCGAACTGGAACGTACCGGCATACGGTCGATATCTGACAAGCGTTTTCACCACGCTGTCAGGTGATGAATTTCCGCAGAACGACACACTCGTGCAGAGCAGTATCTGTTATCATGACGGCTCTGTATTGGGCATTTCTTATCCTTTTTCCGAGATCACGCTAAACTACACGAATGCACCCCGCGTTACCGTTGCGAACCACGGCAGCTATGCCGAGCAGATACCGGTCAACTGCGAAATATACGATGACCTGGGTACGCTTATCTACACCGGAAACGGGCAATGTTATCTCAATCCGTTCGAATCCCAGGTCGTAAGTATCGCTCCAAGCTGGAGTCCTAACGATACCGGACTATACGATGTGTATTTCTTCACCGAAGTGCCGGACGATTATGTGCCGTCCAACGATACAATGACGACTAATTCCCACACAACAACCGAAATAATTTATGATGACGGATTTCTTGACATCTACGGCATAGTAGCATCAACTTTCGCCGACAACAAATTCGCCGAAAAAATGATCCCGTGTCTTTCTCCACCATACTACATTACACGGGTTCGGTTCTACTGCAGCAACGATTCGATGATAGCCGTATCGTTGAATAAGGATTCACTCGGCCTGCCCGGACTGGCCTCGTCCTACTACCTGGCTCTGCCCGACACTATCAGTTCGGCCGGCGCGGGTTGGGCGGTGAAAGAATTTGAACCGCCGATACAGCTGACCAATAGCGACCCTTTCTGGATGGTTATTCACTGGTTATCAAATTCGCCAACTCAACCTGGCATAGGCATGGATAATACACAACCGCTGGACAATCTTTCATATTGGTACTGGACCGATCCCGGCGATCCAGGCTGGCATGCCTGGACGACGTACGACTTCATGATGAGAGTCATGACGGTAAGCGAAGTTGGTATCGAATCATGGGAAAACAAATCGGTCAATCAATTCATGCTTCCCGCACCAAGCCCAAATCCCTTCGTGAGAGATCTGAGGATAAGTTTCTCAATGCCGTACAACGGTTCACTATCACTGAAGATGTATGATATTGCGGGCAGGCTCGTCGCAAACATTGCCGACGGGAATTTTGATGCGGGCGAACATGAAATAATATGGAATGGAAATGATGACAAAGGCCGGGAAATATGTTCGGGCGTCTATTTCCTTAAAGCCATTTTTGAGAAAGCGGTTATGACGCGTAAGGTCATCCTGCTCGCAGAATAATCTTACTTCAACTCGAGACGCAGACGTTCGGCGGCGTCGTCAAGCGCCTCATCGGGCTTGCGTTCAAGCCTCATCGCTTCCTCAATTGCGTCGTTGAGATATATACGCCCGGCAAACCATTCCTTGCTTTTTGGCTCGGTCCGGGCAAAATCGAGCTGACCGACGATCTTCTCGTAGGCCGGGTTTTCGGCAACGAATTTTTGATAAGCTTCTGTCTTGGTGGTACTACGCCTTGTCGGTAAATAGTAACTAGCTTCAGTCCAGCGCATCTGATTTTGTGGTTCCAGGAACCATTTTATGAACTCCCATGCCAATTCTTTCTCGGCTTTACTGGCCTTCCTGAACATGCCAATATTCGTGCCGGCGATCACGATGGATCGAACCCTGCCCTGGGGAAAAGGCGCGACGCCGATCTCGAACGGAACCTTACCTTTCATGAATGCCCAGGAAACAATGGATGCAGGAATCATCGCAACGTTACCAGAGAGGAATTCATCCTGTCGCTGAAAACCAGGATTGAGATAAAAAAGACTGTCCCTTACGAGTGCCACAAGGTACTCGATTACTCCGTTGCCTTCGGGCGAATTGAACCCCGGCTGACCTTCCGTTTCATCGAAAAGTATGCCTCCTTGTTGATACAGCATGGTCGAAAAGTACCACACGTCGAGCGGCCAGGATGTTGGCCAGACACCGCTTTCCCTAATGCGCAAGCAGACCCGCCTGAAATCGGTCCAGTCCACGGGAAATGAATCAATACCATATTTGTCGAACAGATCAGCATTGTAATAGAATACAGGAACGCTTTTGTTAAAAGGCAGGGTTACGAGAGTCGTATCGTATGTATTATCTTCAATGAACACCGGGAAGAAGTCCTGCAAATTGAAATCCTTCTCCACTCGAACGAATTCGGCAAGCGGCACCAGTTCGCCAGCTTGAAAAAATTGATCGGTCCACGATTCGTACATCTGAGCGATTACCGGCGGATTGCTCGACGCAATGGCTCCCATTAGTTTCTGCGCAAGGACATCATACGAACCCATGTGCACCCCGCGTACCTCTCCTTCGGGATGGAGACTATTGAAATCGCTGATCATTTCGCTCAGACGCCGGCCGAGCGGCCCCCCCATTACGTGCCAGAAGTCGACCACTACCTTCTGCTCTCGCTTGCAGCACATAGTGAGCAGCAAGCAAAGAGTAAAAGCAAAACGCACCCTGCTCATGCCTTTGTAAGGGGAAAAGGATTAATCGATGATCACCAATCCGGGCTGAGCGTCAAATAGAACTTCCACTCTGAACGCTGGGAGTCCGTATCGCTGTTATAGTATTCGTACCAGCCCTTCAGGTTATGGGCTCGCGCGAAATCCACCCTGAATATGATATACATGAAAGTGAATCTCAACCCCGCTCCAATGCCGAGTTTGAGGTCCTTGAGACGGAAGCCCCCGTCGGTTTCGTAGAATTTGAAGGAATCCGTGTGCACGGCGCCGAAATCAGCGAAAAGGTCCGCGCGGATATTTCTTATCTCGAGCGGTATTGGAAAGGCAATGTTCAGCCGGTCGATGAAAGGAAAACGAAACTCGAGATTCAGAAAACCTATCTTACTTCCGGTAAACGCCCAATAATCATAACCACGCAAAGAATATGGACCACCAATAGACCAATAATCGAGGTCCTCGCCGAAACTGCCGGCGAGCACCAGGCGTGATGCAAAGCTCGCACGGGGCGATAGACCGAAATATCTTCGATAGTCGAGGACCGCACTCTTCAGGTCTTTGTTGCTGAATACCGTAGCATAACCACCTATCCTGAAACGCCTTCCATCATGAGGACCGAGCTGCCCGTATTTAATGTTATCAAAAACCAATGCGATCTCCGGATAGAAAAAATTGTAATCCGCTGTCTGGGACCAACTGGAACTGTAGAACGGGAAATAGTCCAGCCATCGTGTTTCGTAAAGCTTGTAAGCATACAAACCCAATTCAACTCTGAAAAACCGGTCAAGCGGGTATTGAACGGCACCGCCCAATCCAAGACGGCGCCAGACCAGAAGGTCATATCGATCAGAGAAATAGTCAAGATATTGAAAAACCGATACGCCGTAATCGGCTCGCTTTTTCAAGTACCAGTAATTTACGAATATGTCTGAACTCAGAATGCTGCCGTAGAAGTTGGAGGCGAACTGGAAATGATGGTTCCCCAGTATGTCACTCACCCCGATCTGCCCCACGCCGGAAAAACCGAGCACCGAATAGTATTCAGCGCTCGCCGAGAAATAATCAAATGTAAATTTGGGTTTGTATTTCTTTATATCGTCTTCATCGAGCGGTTCGGGTGCATAGTAATCACCCTGTGCGATTTCAGTACTGTCAACGCCTTTGTAGTCGAGCATCTTGGTCAAGGGATCTTTCACAATACATACGTCGTAGCCGTAGTCATTGTAGTAAGAAAATGCGACTTTGCTGCCATCTGCTGAAATAGAAGGGTAGTAGATGCCGCTGAAGACATCGGTCTTCTTGCTGACTCTCCCCTCTTCTTTTGAATAATAATAGAGGTTGTAGGCAGAGTCGTAATCAGCCACAAAATAGATGCTGCCGTCAGGTGCGAATGTTGTAGATGCAAGGTACTTGGAGCGCGGCGAAACTCTTGTTATTTCTCCGTGTTCGTATACAAATAGACCATGCTGGCCGTAGTAATAATCCTCATTCGAATCGGGGCGGTCAGAAATGAAAGTAATCATATCGTCAGAGAGGATGTCCGGATCGCTCTCCGAATATATATCATTCGTGACATTCTCAATAATGCCTGTCTCGACATCACATACATAGATATCAGAATACGAATCCTTCAGGCCAGCAAAAACGATCTTTTTACCGTCCGGGCTGAATTTTGGTGCATAGATGCCGGTAAGGTCGAATTTCAGACGTTTGTATACTTTCCCGTTTGAAGCATTCACAATATATAGTACATCATCCCCCCGGGATTTTGCAGCGAAAGTAACGTACTCGCCATCCCGCGACCACGACAGACCGCCATGATAAAGATGCAATCCCTCGTAGCCCGCGGAATATGCCGACTTCACCAATTTTCCGATAAGCCTACCGTCGATGCTCGACACAACGAGGATCTGCGCCGTACCACCTTGATCGCTGATAAAGGCGATCTTGTCACCGTTCGGCGATATGGCCGTCGATACATTGTAGATCGAATTCATCTTCTTATGGTCGTAAATTATCCGGCCAAAGTTATCAAAATAATCCATTTCATCCACTTCTGGCCAATACTGCATCTGGTAGTACCTGAGCCAGCGCTTGTTGAATTCGTCGGGCGTGACGCCGAAAGCAGCCAGGAATGCCGGTTCCAGATTTCGTTTCATCTTCATGAGGTGAAGAAACTCGCCAACTTTTTCACGACCATATTTCTCAGCTACATATTTATAGAAAGCCTGGCCTTCCTTATATACTATCCAACCTCCATAGCCACCAAGCGAATAGATCGGGATGAGTTTGTTGTTGACCACAAGGTCTCTAATGAATATATCGGCATCAACATCCCAACCCTGCGACATGAATTCACAGTGTCCTTCAAAAACCCATAAAGGCACTGAGTAGAGTATATCACCACTGAAAATCGCTTCCAGACGTGACGGAAAAAATATTGCGAACTGGAAAATATGGGTCAATTCATGTACCAAAACGTGTCGGAAATCCTCGTAATCTCCAGTAAAAGGAACGACCATCCGGTTCTTCAATATCTCCGAGAACCCGCCGGTAGCCTCCTCGATAAGTTCGAGCAAAATGTTCGTCTGTGAAAAATCGTTCGGTGAATTGTATATTATCGCTGGTATCGTGAAATCGATCTCCATGCCCAATTCCTCACTGAGCATCGCATAGCCATCCTCGAGGACAATTTCGGCGAAAGCTGCCAGTTCATCACATCCCTGGTAGAAATAAATATTGAAATGTTCTGTTTCGAGGACGCGGAAATCGAAGTCTTTGTACTGGATCTTGTTCTGACCAAAGTACTGCGTAAAAATCATTAATCCAAATATCATCATGCTATTCATAGCATAATTATACTCAAGCCCCCATACGTGTCAACGGTCGTTGACTCACTACCTGCAATTTGTATAATGAGACGATGCATGTTTTCGTAAGCGACGCCCACATTCGTACCGACAGCAGCGAGCGCTGCCGAATGCTAGTGAAGTTCCTGCAGGAAATCCGGCCAAATCTTACAGATTTGTATATTCTGGGTGATCTATTCGAGATCTGGTTCGAGTACTATCTGGTCTTTCCAAAAGACTATTTCAGACTCCTCGCTGTCCTTTACAGCATACTGAACGAAGGCAAGAACATTCACTATATACTGGGCAATCATGAAATAGCAATAGGAAATTTCCTGAAGAATTTCGGATTCATCGTACACCGAGGGTCAACCGTTTTCGACATCGACGGCCGGCGGGTGCTGCTCGCCCACGGAAACACCATCGACAAGCGTCTGTGGACGTCAATATGGGAAAGCTTGCTTACCTCAAAGCTGAATCACATGCTATTCCGTCTAGTCCATCCGGATCTCGGTATTTCACTCGCCCAGTGTATTGCCAGGTTCTCTCGAATACAAAGTCCGAGCAGGAGGCTCGACAGCATGCTGGAGAATTATGCATCACGCATGCTGCATGATGTCGACATAGTAATGCTGGCCCATTCACACAATCCCGTTTTCAGGAAGATGGCGCGCAACAAATATTACATAAATACCGGGGACTGGGTTAAGCACTTTTCGTACGCCACGATCGAAAACGGTAATGTTTCACTGAGATATTACGGACAACCGACTCTTTGAGTACGAACCTGATGGTTCGCTGATCGCAGGCAAGGTAATACAGCAGGTCCCACTCGCCGTAGAGCATCACCGAGAGAAGTATTTCTTAAATATCTTGGTAACCCGGTAGCGGAATCCTCTGATGGATCTTATAGCATCGATATTCTCCAGTGCTGCTTTCCGGCCACGCTCGACCAGTTGATCGATCGAATTGAAATCAGCCCAGTGAAAATCATGGACGTCTGGCATAACCACCAGATCTGCTCTGGCAAGAACACGCCGGTCAAGGTGGTATTTCATGAATGAGTACGAACGCTGGTTAATCTGGAATCCGGTGCTAGGCTCGCCCTGAAATTTCGGGCGCTGGCTCAAGTATACGGCAAGCACGCTTCCAGCACCCATGCTGCGCAGCGGCTCGACAGGAATGTTGTCGATGACCCCGCCATCGACGAGCAACCGTTGTGCCTGGACAAAAGGCGGGAAGATTCCGGGTATGGCACAGCTTGCCCAAACTGCTTCTGCAAGCGGTCCATTCCTGAAGACGACCTCTTCACCGCTCTGGATATCGAGCGCATTGCATGCGAAACGAATCGAGCAATCATCGAAACTGCTTCCGCCGAACATGTCTCGAAATATTTTCCTGGTCGCATCATACTTTGAGTGTGATCTCTTGAACAGCAATGAACCAAGATAAAACTTCTCAAAAAGTTCATGCCTGAAGCGCTCGAAAATATTCTTCTCGCTGGTGTAGAACTTATCGAGTTCCAGGTTCTTGAATTCTTCCGATGCGATCATCGAGCTGGCTCTCTGCCTCAATCCCCGGGCCGTACCCTGCAGGCAATACAGAGCGCCAACTACTGAGCCGATCGAGGTTCCGGCTACGTATGCTGGTCTTATTCCATGCTCTTCAAGGACCTCCAATACTCCAACATGAGCCAGGCCCTTTGCTCCACCGCCACCCAGGGCTATACCGAAGCTCATCTGGTCTGCATCGTCTGGGCGATGATGATACGGTCGCGACCCTGTTCTTTGGCAAGATACAGAGCCCGGTCCGCTTTTTCGATCAGTTCCACCCTGCTGCCTGCGTCGTTTGGAAAGTGAGCGATTCCGATGCTCACCGTAAATTTTATCTTTGCCCCATTGAAGTGGACTTCGGATTTGAGCAGCTGATCCTTCATGCGAACTGCTTTATCCATGGCCTTTTTCAACGAACACTTGGGAACGATTATGGCAAATTCCTCTCCCCCGTATCGCGCCGCAATGCCGATTTGAGATATTAATCTTGCGAGGAATTTCAGGACATTATCACCAGCCTGGTGACCATAAGTGTCGTTGATTTTCTTGAAATGATCGATGTCAAGAAGTATCAGTACCAACTCATCGACTTCATTTATCTGCGCCTCGAGAATTTCCTGGAAATGGCGATGATTGTACAAGTCGGTCAGTCCGTCGCGAATCGATAACTCCTTAACTTTACCATACAGAATCGCCCGCTGCCAGGCTAAGGACAGCTGAAAGGACAGGATATTGAGTATGCGGACGTCGTCTTCATTGAACTTTCTGCGCTGATGGTCTTCCAACCAGATCACGCCGAGCAACTCGTCATCCTGCTGAATCGGAACGCCTACAAAAGATGCGTTTGGCGTTTTGGCATCCTTTTTGAAAACGACAAGGTTACCCTTGCTGAGATCATCCTTGATGATTGAATTCCGATGACGCGCAACGAAACCCACAAGGCCATCATTCAATGGAAACTTGGTCTCCTCCTGCAGATAAGTGGAAACAAGCACTTCGCCAACATTGTTGACCTCATCGATACTCGCGATTGACACGTCATCACAGGGCATGAAATGTTTAAAAGCTTCAATCGTGTTAGACAGAATCTCTTTGAGATCCAGTCTCTTGTGGAGCTTTTCGGCGAGCTCGGCGATCGAGGAAAGGTGCTGGACATCGTAACGCGCTTTCTCGTAGAGCCGCAACATTGCAAGGAGGAACCCTGCAGTATTAGCGGCTTCATCGAAGACCGCCTTCTCCTTCTCGCTGAATGATCCTGTCTTGCGGTCGATAGCAATGACCCCGACCACGTTTTCGATCAACACGATCGGCGCGATCATGACCGAGCCGATCTGCACCGTTCCCCGATAGTAACCGAGTTCATCAGGAATCTGCAAGTATTCTTTGATCAGGATCGATTTGCGTTCGCTTATGACCTGGCGGTAAAGACCAGATTTTGTCTCGATGACCGCCTCAGGAAAGAACAACTCTGAATGTGAGAACCCCTGGACCAGTACCAAGCCGTTTTCGTTTTTGGCAAAGATCACCGTCGTTTGCGCATCGAAAACGTGGTGCAAGAATCTAACGAAATAGAGTAACGGGCGCTCTATCCCCTTGTGGCGATCGATCTCCCCGACCGCGGTACGGACTCTGTCCGAATCGTATGCGGCCGGAGAAAAAAACTTCTCTCTTGTCTCATACCTTGAGAGCAGCCGCGCCATGCGGCCTTGATGACCTTGCATGCTATCAATAACAAATCCAACCATGAATACGGCAAAGACGAGAAAAACAATCGGTAATATGAGCATCGAGCCGGTAATGAGACCCGAAGAAATCTCGATACCGATTATGCCAAGAGAGATGATCCAGTAATTGCGCGCGCTGTCCCTGAATCCGACGATGAGAAAGGTCAGGAAGTAGACAAGCAACAGGGGCGAATGAACACCACCCGACAACTGCACCACCAGGTTCGCCGCCACCCCGGCACAGATGGTGTGCAGAAAATTGATCTTACGTAGTGAGACATATGATATGTAGTAAGCAGCAATGGCGAACAGGAACAGGTAACTATACGGTGCACCCAAGCCTCGATTCAAAACACCCAGGCCGCTGACCACGCCATAAATAATTGCAGCGATATATATTAGTATCATTCCCATTCTATTGTCGCGGGCGGCTTGGATGTAATATCAAAGACAACCCGGTTTATCCCCTTTACCTCGTTGACGATTCGCCTGGAGACACGATCCAGAAAACCATGGGGTAACCGTACCCAATCGGCCGTCATCCCATCATCACTATACACTGCTCTTATTGCACACACCGAATCATAAGTTCTCTTATCACCCATGACGCCAACGCTGCCGAGCGGTAACAGCACGGCGAAAATTTGCCATATGTCCCGGTAAGTCCTTAAACTACGAGCCTCTTCTTGAAGTATCCGATCCGCCTGCCGAAGCATCGAGAGACGCGACGGATTCACAACGCCAACAATACGTACCGCGAGGCCCGGACCAGGAAAGGGTTTTCGCTCGATGAAAGATGGAGCAAGCTTAAGATGCCTGGCAATGGAACGCACTTCGTCCTTGAAAAGCATCCTGAGCGGTTCGATTATTTTCAGTTTCATTTTTTTGGGCAGACCGCCAACGTTATGGTGACTCTTTATGACGTCCGCCGGTCCGATCCCGCGGCCGGATTCAATGACGTCGGGGTAGAGTGTGCCCTGAACAAGGAATTTGACATTCTGTACCTTCCTCGCTTCCGCCTCAAAAATCTTAATGAACTCATGCCCGATGATCTTCCTTTTTCTTTCCGCATCCTTCACCCCGGCCAGTTTATTCAAAAACCTCTCACGCGCATCAATGACCCGCAGGTTCATGATAGAACCCAGGTTGGCTTCAACCTCTTCTCTCTCATCCATCCTCAGAACACCATTGTCAACGAACACCCCAATCAAGTTCCTGCCCAGCGCGCGCGCCGCTATGGTACCGGCAACCGTCGAATCAATACCACCACTTATCCCGCATATCGCTCTATCACGTCCCACTATCTTTCTTATACGGACAATCTCGTCTTCGACAAATCGGTGCATCGACCAAGTCCTGGCCGCATGACATATCTCGGAAATGAAATTTTTGATAATCTGCCTGCCATGCTGCGTGTGGCGTACTTCAGGATGGAACTGAAGGCCATAGAAATTTCCTGATTGGAACGCAGCGATCGGTGTGGTCTCGGTGTGCGCAATCACTTTAGCATCTGGAGGTGCCTCAATCACAACGTCACCGTGGCTCATCCAGACCCTGACCCTGCGAGGGACCCTTTTGAATAAAGGATTCCCGCTGTGCCTGAGAAAAGCAAGTCCATACTCACGCGTTCTGCATTTCTTGACCCTGCCGCCAAACAACTGCGCAGCGAGCTGCATCCCGTAACAAATTCCCAATACCGGAATACCAAGCCCGAATAATTTGCGGTATTTTTTCGTGTCGACATCATACACGCTGCCCGGACCTCCAGAAAGAACTATTCCATCAACACCCATGTCCGCCAGCGGCGACAGGTCAGCGTGGCAACTAATGATCTCAGAATAGACCCTGCACTCTCTTATCCGTCGAGCGATCAGCTGCGTATATTGCGACCCGAAATCGATAACCGCGATCATCCGTTCATTCTCTACAAGTGCACATTAGCTTATTCTCTTTAGAAAACTGGAAGCAAGATCAGATAGCTTCCTGTCCTCGCCGCTGCTCAGATCCAAGAGGATCATCTTTGCATCATCCCCTCCGAGTTTAGCAAGCGTGTTTATACCAAGACGCTTGATTTCAATTGCGGGCGGGTCTTTCCTCCATTCAATGCGCTTCAGCATTTCGCCTATCCAGTGCACGGCTTCGAAGATTCTCTTCTCATCCACGATCTTCAGCAACTCAACATACACCTCATCCCCCGAAGCACCGAGTTCAGACAGCAGACCAATGACTTCTTCGGCGTCAAGCATACGCCGTAGAGAGCGCAATGCCTCACCTCTCACCTGAAGAGAATTATCGTTGAGCGCTTTTAGCAGACCCTCCTTGTAGTTGAATTTACCGTAGGTACGGACAACTTCAATACGAACCCGATGATCTTCATCCTTGAGCATTTCTTCAAGTTTAGGAATCACGCTTGAGTCGCCTATTTCACCGAAAATCCGCACGATATTGCGGCGAAGATACCACTCGCGGGCGCCGAGATTTTCAGTCAAGATATCTATGCTCTCATTACCGACATTCTTGAGCACATCGACTAACTTCATGCGTACCGAGAAATCCTCGGCGTCACGCAGCAGTTGAATCGCCTCGCTGACGGCTTCTCCACCGAAACCGATGATTGCAGCCCGGACATCGGGATACAAACCGCTCTCCCATAACAGCGAAAAGAGTATGTGCAGCACGGATGGATTGCGCGTATTGCTCAGATATTGTATTATCCGCCTTCGGGTCGCCATGGACATTGTCGCCCGTCCGAGGATTTTTCCAAAAGGTTCGATCAATATTTCGCATGAATCTATTTGTCCGTGTTCAAACAGCACAGTGTATAATAGTTCCAGGTCTGCCAGAATTTCTCCAATCACAGTATCGGAAGGTTCCTGTTCAATGGCGGATGAGATACGCATGATTACTTCACGTCCCATGCCGTACTTCTTCTCTCGAAAAAGACGATCAGCACAAACGATCATCGAACAAAGGACGCCCGTGTGCAGCTCAACATTCTGTGCTTCGATCATTTCATCGTAAAGTTGAAGTGCTGCTTCTATATCATGCTCTTCAAGGGTTGAAGAAACGGCATCTTCTGTAAGTATGTCAATGCCGGCAAGGATCAAATACTTGTACACATTCAACTGCCTGTTCCTCAATTGAGGAACAATCTCCCGCAGGTGTTCGCTGTCAACGACACCGATGACTCGCACAATGTGCTCTTTTTTTCCTTGTCGTTCCCAATTCGTCATGAGCTCAACCAATGTATCACTTCCCATCCTCGAAAGAAGCGAGCGCGCAAAAGGCCTGATTTCGATATCCTGAAGAAGCGCAACCCTCTTCTCAACCGGCAAGAGATCCACAACACTCGCCATAGCCTCCCGGTATGGATGCCAGTCCGCGCTTGATACGTGCTCTATACGATTCATGATCTCAGTAAAGGGCACCCTGGCTTCTGAAATCGCAGCACGTTCGCGGGCGATCTTGACCAAGCCACGTATCGCTTTTATGATCTCCTCGTGGGTATTGCTCCTTCCCTTGGTATTTTCATTCGAGGATGTTTCGTTAACTATTAAGGATATGTTCCGCACACCTCTGGAAGCCAGTGCTTCCGAGAAATCATTGTCCTTCTTGACCTGCGAGTGAGAACCGGTCAGCAGCGAATACAGGTTCACGATATCATTGCTGCCAACGTCGGGGGTGAATTTCATGCCCGTCACACCCTTCTCGTTCAGTGCCTCAAGCAGGGAGACCAATCTCTGGTCTTCATCAGTTCCCAAGCGAGTGTCCTTCACGATGAATGCTCTGCCGGAGAAGAGTACAGAAAATTCACCGCTCGTAGAGAATATTCTCTCAAGTATGGATACCGCTTTCGATACGGCGTTTTTCACTTCCGGATGTTCAAGAGGGTAGGATCGAGCTGCATCTAGACCATTTGCAACCTCCGTCATCAGCTCCTGTATGAGCCTCTGATCCATACTTAATCATATAGCATTTCTTGCGTTTGTCAATAATAAAACCCTTGAAAAAGTACTCTTTCCGAGTATAATACGTCTGTTATTTGAGATTTCATTTGAAGGGAGTCAGGATGCTTAAGGATCTTATTAAAAACAAGAAAGCTACTGTTGGAATAGTTGGCCTGGGATATGTAGGCCTCCCGATCGCGATCGAGATCGCTGCAAAAGGCTTCAAAATAATCGGTATCGACATCGACAAAGACCGCGTGAAGAAAATCAACCGCGGTGTTTCCTTTATTAGCGACGTTGAATCTTCTACTTTGAGAAAATTCGTGCATCAGAAATACATCAGGGCGACAACAGACCAGCGGCAGCTCAAGCGCTGTGACATAATTATGATCTGTGTTCCAACACCGATCAACGAAAACAAAGAGCCGGATTTGGCATCGGTCATAAAAAGCACCGAATGGATAAAGGATATACTACGCCGTGATCA
This sequence comes from candidate division WOR-3 bacterium, assembly GCA_029858255.1. Lineage (NCBI taxonomy): Bacteria > Pseudomonadati > Caldifarciminota > Caldifarciminota bacterium. Next base: position 82,166 of record JAOUFJ010000007.1, read on the forward strand.
GTTGATAATACTCAAGAGTACGACGTATCCTGAGACCACCGAAAAAGTCCTCCTGCCCATTCTGGCTCGTTCCGGATTTAGCGTTGGCCATGATTTTTACCTTGCCTTTTGTCCGGAGAGAATTGACCCCGGCAATAAAAGGTATGGCATCGTGAATACGCCGGTAATCATCGGCGGCGTGACCGGTAAGTGCACGAGAATCGCCACTTTCTTCTACAAGCAGTTCGTTGACAACGTGTATCCGGTTTCATCACCACGGTCGGCCGAGATGACGAAGATCCTGGAAAACACCTTTCGCAATGTCAACATCGCATTGGTCAATGAGTTCGCGCAACTCTGCGAACGCATGGGTGGCATCAACATATGGGAAGTCATCGGTGCCGCTCAAACAAAACCATTCGGGTTTATGCCATTCTATCCAGGCCCGGGTGTAGGAGGCCACTGCATACCTATAGATCCCTACTATCTTTCCTGGAAAGCACGGGAATACGATTTTCACACGGTCTTCATCGAGTTATCCGCGCGCATAAACGAAGAAATGCCCTATTTCGTGGTCAACAAGACAATCGACGCGCTCAGTCGGTCCGGCGTATGTCCGAACAAAGCGAAAGTTCTGCTCCTGGGAATGGCATTTAAGAAAGATATCTCGGACCTCAGACATTCACCCGCGCTTAAGGTTTTTGAAATAATCGAGTCCAGAGTAGGGCTGGTGAGATATCATGATCCTCACATAAACGAGTTGATGCTCGGTAAGAGAAAAATCAGGTCGGTCAAGCTTAATCTCCGCGAGATCAAGAAATACGACGCCGTCCTGATCCTCACAGACCATTCGTGGTATAACTATGATTTCATTGTGAAAAACGCCCGTCTGATCGTCGACACGCGCAATGTAGTACCCGACGGGCCCCGAACCTACAAATTGGGTGTAGGAATCCACTAACCGCATTCTTCGTCAAGGCCCAGACAACCTGGCCGGCTGGTCTAATCCATATTTGTCCGGATAAAAGCATTCCGGCCGCGACCCGCAGGTCGCGACCGGGAGGGGAAATGAATCTAATAATTCGACAACGAATTCCAGTTACTCGTTTATTATAACAGACAGCCTCTGCGTGTCAAGAGGACCGGTCAACGAACAGATCCTGCTGGGACAGTTTTGTTTTCTTCATCTTCCGCATGCTGAACACCTCACCCTCCTCGAAATCCCGCAGCACTTCTTTCGCACGTTTGATCACAGAATCGGGCAACCCGGCCAGCCGGGCAACCTGTATTCCATAGGATTGGTCGCTGGGACCGGTGCTCAGCTTGCGTAGAAATATCACCTCATCACCCCACTCTTTCACCAGGAAGTTGAAATTCTTCACACCCTTAAGGAAATCCTCGATCCGAGTAAGTTCATGAAAGTGCGTGGCAAAAAGTGTCCTTGGTTTTTTACTGGTATGCAAGTATTCGACAACAGACCAGGCAAGCGCTAGCCCGTCGTAAGTGGATGTCCCCCGTCCGACTTCATCCAGAAGCACCAAACTCCGGTCCGATATATTATTCAATATGTTCGCCGTCTCCATCATTTCCGCGAGAAAAGTACTAACACCACGTGATATGTCATCGCTTGCTCCTATCCGGGTGAATATCTTGTCGACCAAACCGATCGATGCTTCTTTCGCCGGCACGAAACTTCCCAGCTGGGCCATAATCGTGATCAACGCAACCTGCCTTAGATAAGTCGACTTCCCGGCCATATTCGGACCCGTGATAATAATTATTTGATTACGTTCACGGTCCAGGTATGTATCGTTCGGTATGAAGGAACCTCGTTCCAGAATCTTCTCCACGACAGGATGACGCCCGTCTGTTATCACGGTTTTCCGGTCGTCAGTGACGACCGGGCGAGAATAATTGTTGATCGCCGCGTTGTGGGCAAAACATTGTAGTACATCGAGGAAGGCAATCGCCCTCGTAGTTTGGAGAATCTCATTGCTCTGCTTTGCCACATGCTCTCGGATCCCGGTATAGAGTTCATGCTCCATGGCTTTCGTCTTTTCCTCTGCGCCGAGTATTTTTTCTTCAAATGCCTTCAGCTCAACGGTGTAGTAACGCTCGACATTCGCTAGCGTCTGCTTTCTGATATACTCGCACGGCACCAGATGCAGGTTCGGCTTAGTCACCTCGACGAAGTATCCGAAAACCGAGTTATAAGATACCTTGAGAGATGATATGCCGGTGCGCTTGCGTTCGCCTTCCTCGAACTCCAGAAGCCATTCCTTACCACCCCGCGCGACCGCCCGCAGCTCATCGAGATCCTTAGAGTACCCTTCCTTTATTATTCCGCCCTCCTCGAGCGTCGCAGGCGGGCTCGGGACGAGCGCTTCATCCACGGTTCTGACAATATCGTGAAAATCGCCAATCGCATCGTATATCTCCGTGATCTTCTGGCTCTCACAACCTTCAATCAATTCCTTAACTTTGGGATAAACGGAGAGCGACTCTTTCAGAGCGACCATTTCCCTGGGCATTATTCTCTGACAAGCAAGCCGTGCCGTAATTCTCTCGACATCCTGTATTGTTTTCAGGACATTCCTCAATTCTTCCCGTAGGAACTCTCTCGTTCTCAACTCCTCAACGCTATCGAGCCTTTGTTCGATACCTTCCCGGTCGACGAGCGGCTCGTTCAACTCACGACGCAATCTTCTCTTGCCAAATGATGTCATGCAATTGTCCAGCACTCCCAAGAGCGTCCTCGAGTGTTCGCCGTGAATATTTTCCAGGATCTCCAAATTGCGCCTGGTCGTTGAATCAAGATAAAGCGATTGATGCGTCTCGAACAAAGATATGCGATCGATGTGAGTCAAAGGAACTTTCTGGCTCTCTGTCATGTAGTAAAGGAGAGCACCGGCCGCGGCAATGCCGAGTTGCTTTTCCTCAATGCCAAAACCATCCAGGGCAACAACGTGAAAATGATCGAGAAGTGTCTTACGAGCTATTTCGTAGACAAAGTGAAATCCATCCAGTTCCGTAAGGGTCTGCTCGATCCCGAGTTCCACACCTTCGGGGATGACCACTTCCTTTACTTCCCGCCTCAGCAATATCTCGGGCAACTGCTCGGACACCACTTCACCACATGAAAATTCGCCGCTCGTCAGATCGCAAAATGCTACACCGGTACGATTGTCATCCGGAAGACATGCCGCCAGCGTAACCGTTTTTGTAGCATCGAGCAATGAAGGTCTTAATATGGTACCGGGCGTAATGACTTCAATGACATCACGCGCGACAAGTTTCTTCCCTTTCGTCGCGGGTTCGAGTTGTTCGCAAATCGCCACCTTGAGGCCGTGCCTGACCAGCTTTGCGATGTAGCCGTCAGCCGCTTTTATCGGCACACCGGCAAGCGGCACCCGAACACCCTTGCTTATCGTCTTCGAGGTAAGGGTAATACCAAGGTAGGAACTTGCCAGTTTTGCGTCTTCATAATAGAATTCGTAGAAATCGCCAACGCGAAAGAGCAACAAAACATCTTTGTACTTGTTTTTGATCTTTTGGTATTGCTCGAGAAGTGGGGTAAGATGCATCAAGTCAGGTTTGCTGCGGTCCCGAACGGCTGGTTACACTCGACGCCGTAAGCCATTGCTCTGTCCAGCTATTTCACGGACCCCGTACTACATTACCCTTCAATCCCAGCGAATCAAGTTTCGAAAGGTGTTCCTTCGCCTTCTCCAGGCTCGCAAACTGACCAGACCATACACGATAGTATATATGACCTTTGACCAGCGCCTCGACGATTTTAACATCGATGCCTTTCTCGCGTAGCGAGGCGGCATAACTCTCTGCATTCTCCTTATTGCGGTAAGAACCCAGCTGCACCGTGTAGTATTCCTGAATTGATTCTTTCTTTTGCGTTATATTAGCCGCCCGCTCGCTCCACACCGATTTTGGAAAATTGCTCTGCAGCGACGCGAGCAACGACTCACCTCGTTCGGTATTACCGACACTTATATATGACACGCCCTGCCAGAACATTATCTCGTCCCGGTATTCAGTTTCTGGATAACGTTTCAGGAGTTCATCCAGGTTCGCAATGGCAGTTGCAAAGTTCTTGCGCGCAATATTTATCTTGGCGATCTCCAGATAGGCAATGTCCGCATAACGAGACTGCGCGTATTCGTTGATGACGCTGTAATAGTACTGCGCCGCAGAATCAGGATTGACCGACAGACGGCCAAGATAGTAATAAACTTCACCGATGCGAGGATGGTTTTCGTCCTTTTTCAACTCGTAGAATATTTCCTTGGCACGGCTAAATTGAAAAGAGTTGAACAAACGGATTGCCTCATCCATATCCTGGCCGGACAATAGAAAAGGTATTATAATACTGGCGAGAATGATTCTATGGCGTGACATTTTTCACAAAGGAAAGAAAAATCTCTTCTCATATTTCCGCAATTGTTGCACGTATATTCCGCGGCATAAACCAGCTCTTCCATCTCGCTTAAAGCAGAAAGTATCGCATCATCATCCGTTTTCAATTTCGACATACGGATCTTCGGCAAGATGCTGCGCGGAAATTGTTCAGCCAGCTTTATGTAAAGACCCTGTGCTGCATCCATATCATTTTTTTTCTCATAAAGATTAGCCAGCGCGAACCCTACAGAAAAATTCCCGGGATATTTGGCCACGGTCCTTTCGTATATTGGTATTATATCATTGAACGAACCCAGTTCAAAACTGGTTCTCTCGAAATGCGGAATAACCAAGAATGCATATTCGGGATGCTCATTGATGATTTTAAGATAGCTTTCGCGCGCCTTCCCGGCATCTCCCTTTCGCTCAAAGAAATTTCCCATGTAGAAAGTAGCGGTTATCGAGTCGGGCGCGATCCTCAAGGCCTTACGAAGGAGATTGGAGACCTCCTTCTCCTTTTCCTGATCTTCCTCACCTAATTTTTCCAGCTTATCGCGCGCCAACATCGCATAATAAAACGCACGCCGGTAATCGTTCTTCGGAGCGAATTTACCCTCTTCATAGACACCTATGCAATCACCGTAGCTGCCCATATCTTCATAAATCCGGAGAATCAAACCGTAGGCGTTGTTGTCCTTGTTGTCGATCTTCAATATTTCCTTCAAGAATGAGATCGCACGGTTCGGCCTCTTGGCAGCAAGAGCATCCTGGGCCAGCGCATAGTACAATTTCTTCTCTTCGTGTTTTTTCAGGGTCGGCCTCGCGGTGAGCGATTGATGGATCTGCATCGCGCGCACCGGATCACCCCGCTTTCGGTGTAGATCACCTAAGCGAACATAAGCATCAAAAAGATCAGAATCAACACTGACCGCATCTTTGAGCCGCTTCATGGCCAGTTCCTCATTATTATCGAGGAGTGCGATGAGTGCATCCAAATAAGGATGGTAGGCTGTCTTCTTCTCGCGTTGCCGGTGAAAATACAGGTACAATGTCATGGCGATCAAAGCGACAACGAGTATGATCAATACGGTCATTTTTCCTCCTCGAGAGGAAGATTGCGCAGAGCGTCGAGTTCTTTTTTCAAATTCTTGTTCTCCCGGCCCATCCTGTAGAGACCAGTACGCAGCACAATTTCATCAGCAAGTGCGAAAACAAGCACAAAAACCATACCTGCCAAGAATGCATAAAAACAAACCATGGCCAATGAGATATCGGATATCCTCTGGCCAAATATATCTAAATCAACTCTTGTCTGGGAATTGAGGACCATGAAGCCAATCATGAAGCCAATTACAATTATCACAAAGACTAATCCCAAAAATCTCATCAAACCTCCTTTTTAATAATATTCATATATATATATTTGTCAACACAGTAATTCTGTGCAGCGTCGGGGCTTAACTGTGGTTTGCCCAGCGCTGCAAACCCTAAGCACAAAGCACGAAATTCTAAACAATATCAAAGCACGAATATCAAATTTCCAATCAGTATCAATATGGGACTGGCTTCCCCTGAACCGCTGTTTGCCGTCCTACCAGTTTTCGTATAAGTACGCACTATTTTGGCCATTAATGCTTTGCACTCTGTGCTTGCCCCTGAAAGGATTCTCGCAAAATAGCATCAAATCGGACATTATAGTATTTACGGACTTATTGAGTATCAATAGGTTACTGTTCGAGTGAGCGTAGCGAATCGAGAACCGCACCGACAGGTCTACCTGACTCGGCGCTTGACCTTTGGACCAATGTGGTTATCATCTTATATGGATAAAGAACGCACGAAATTACAGAAAATGGTGATCGGAGTGTTATATGGTGGATGGTCTTCAGAACGCGAAATATCACTCGGTTCCGGCACCTGTGTGATCGAGGCTCTAAGGAAACAGGGATTCAAGGTAAAGGCTATAGACGTCCAGCGTGATTTCATAAAAAAACTCAAAGGCATTGATGTTGCTTTTATCGCTTTACACGGACACCCCGGAGAGGATGGTACGATCCAGGGCGTACTCGACTTTCTTGGCCTCCCCTATACCGGATCAGGAGTGATCGGATCAGCGGTCGGCATGGACAAGATAACCTCCAAGCGTCTGTTTGAAGCAGTCGATATTCCCACACCTGCCTACTATTATAATGAACAGATGAACATCGACGAAGCCATTGCCAAACTTGACTTTCCGATCGTGGTCAAACCCAGGGCCGAAGGTTCCAGTGTCGGCGTGACGATCGTAGAGACAACGACGGAAATGGAAAAGGCAATCAGGAAGGCGCGCAGGTATGGAAGTTACTTTCTCGAGAAATACATCCCCGGGATGATGGCGACTTGTGGCATACTCAGCGATGTACCCCTCCCGATCCTTGAAATCGCACCCCGGAAGAGAAAATTCTATGACTACAAAGCAAAGTACACAAAGGGCATGACCGAGTACGTCGTCCCGGCACGTATCCCGGAGAAAAGATACAAGGAGACCCAAAAATACGCCCTCGCTGCGCACCGGGCGATCGGTGCTCACGGCTTCTCCCGCGTGGATTTCGTTTTGGACAGGAATCATAATCCTTACGTTCTTGAGGTGAATACGATCCCCGGATTGTTGTCCGAATCGAACCTGCCGCTCGAGGCAAGGGCAATGGGCCTCGGTTACGATGAATTGATATATGAAATCCTGAAGACTTCTTTAACCAGGCTTTGATGTCATAATTTCACTTGCCGCAGTCGACTCTTGAAAAACTCAAAACGTAAAAGTAAACACCGTGATTTTACCGGTCTGAGGAAGCACACTCACGCCCAGCGGTCCCGGGTACTGAAAAAATTCGTCATTCCAACACTACGTCGAGAACTGGGCGATAATCTGGTTGCGATCGCGGCAGACGGTTCATTTGCCCGGAATGAAGATACCGGCTATTCGGACCTCGAGCTCATGATTTTTGTTAGAGAGAAAGGAAAGCTACCGCATGGATTCTCCA
>JAOUFJ010000008.1 GCA_029858255.1 candidate division WOR-3 bacterium
TGCTTGTTACCTATGGTGCAGCTCAGGAGGACAGTCTTAATGTATTCGACCGTGCCAACGAGCTTCTGGAGAATCAGAAATACGATGAGGCTTTGAAGGCTTATGAATTCTTCTTGTACGAGAATCCTGACCACCATCTCGTGCCTGCTGCCAAATGGGCGATCGCCAACATATTTTTCACCGTCAAGCAGGACTACCATAAAGCGGCGATCGCGTATCAGAATATCGTGAGTAAACATCGGGATACGGGTTGGGAGATTTTCTCGTTTGACCGTCTGGGTTTGTGTTATGAGAGACAAGACAAGTGGGAAGAAGCGGCACGAGTCTACGAATCCGCGCTGGAAAGACTCGCCGAACCGGTTCATTATGAATTGGCTGAGGACTGGAACGATGCATTCAACTCGAAACTGCTGGCATGCTACCGAAGGCTCGGTAATCAGTCCGGCATGATAACCATCTATGAAAGATCGTTAGAAAAGGATCCTGACGGACCATGGGCACCACAGTATCAGTTCGAACTCGCCAGTGTTCATCTCGAAATGAATGAAACAAGGGAGGCAGCAAGTCATTATGCGAGGGTTGTGGATCGCTATCCTCTGTCTGGTTATGCCGAAAGGGTTCGGGCTGAACATTTTGATCTCTTGATATCGCAGCTTGGCTATGACTGGATGCCGTTTTCCATCTTCAAGACCAGCGTGGAATTGAGCCAGTCAGGTCAATTTGATGAGGCATACAAGGGATTTGACCGGGTGATCGAAGAGAAACAGGCGACGGGTATGGATTATGCCGCCAGGTTCCAGCAGGCATTGACTGTTTTTCGCAGAACCGGCGATGCTGTTGCCCTGAGCGATATCGTCAGGACAAAGCGGAATGAATTTCCTTACGGAATCGGTGGTATTACTGAAGAGCGGTTCATCGGTATTCTGGATGCCATTATTGAGACTGAGAAGGTTACTACTTCGGACCCCGAGAACGCGGAGGCCTACCAGCGCATGGCATCTGCTTACTACGAAACCCAAGCATATTATCCTGCGATCGAAACATACAAGAGGGCAATAGAACTTCACCCTGAGAATAATGGTCTGTATAACATGCTCGGTTATTGCTACATTGGTATAGGGGCGTATGATGATGCAATAAATACATTTGGCAAAGTGATAGAAACGTCGCCGGATGACCCAAATTCTTATGACAGTATGGCAGAAGCCTATTTCAGGAAAGGCGATAGTGAACAGGCGATTCGTTACTACAAGAAAGCTGTGTCGGTGGATGTCAACTTCACGAATCCATACTATATGCTTGGGGAGATCTATCATGATATGAACAAGGACGATGTAGCCAGAGATTATCTGCAGAGATATCTTGAACTCGACCCTGGTGGCTTCAGAGCGGATGCCGCTCGCATGATTCTGAGCCAGATACCCGTGCGGTGATCATGGTAGGCGGTAGTTAATGGGTTTTTAGAGTCTGGAGGATTGATGTCAAACAAACAAGATAATGCATTTTCAACCTTCTATGAATCCGTCCGTAACAACAAATTACTCACGCAGGATACTACACTCATGCTTCACCTGGCGGCGGCAATATCTGTTGGATGTGTGTCTTGAGTGAAAAATTACCTTGGCGTGGCCAGGGAGCAGGGAATCACTGACGACAAAATAGAAGTTGTACGTTCAGTGGTCATGGCAATATCTGCATGCAGTGTTGCCAATCGGGCAGAAACTAGCAGCGTGCTGCCAGAAAAACAGAAGAAGGCTTTTTCTGATTTCTACGAATCGACACAAAAGAATCAGGTGTTGGGATTGCGCACCACGCGATTGATCCAGATGGCAGCCGCATTCGTGAATGGCTGTCCGACATGAATAACTCGCTTGCTTGGCGTTGCCAGGCAGGAGAAGATAACAGATGATGAGATCGGGGTTGTTCTTGCGATTGCGATGGCGGTATATGCAGGGGGAGTGAGGGGTCGCACAAAGGATGCTTTCAAAGCTAACTGAGGTGTCATGAACATAAGGATCTTTGTTACCGGTGGTACTTTCGATAAGGAGTATAACGAGTTAACCGGGGAGCTTTATTTCAAAGAAACTCATGTTCCCCATACCCTTATGCTCGGCAGGTGCCGCGTGGCAGTTGATGTGAGGACGCTGATGATGGTTGACAGCCGGGAGATCAGCGATGAAGACCGAGAGACGATCGCGCGAAACTGTGCTAAGGCAAAAGAGGAGCGTATTGTTATCACACACGGTACTGACACAATGGTCGATACGGCCCGGGTTATCGCCGAACAGGTCAAGAACAAGACGGTTGTGCTAACCGGTGCAATGGTGCCCTATACCTTTGGCAGTTCTGACGGACTGTTCAATTTGGGCAGTGCCCTGGCATTTGTCCAGACCCTGCCGAACGGCATATATGTAGTAATGAACGGACGATATTTCCACTGGGATAAAGTGCGCAAGAATACAAAGACGGGTGAATTTGAGGAGATCGAATAGTCCCATTTAACATGCGGAGGGTAATACTATGCTTCGAAAGTATCTGACTATCTACTTGACCGTTTTGCTGCTTGTTTCGTGTGCGCCCCGGCACGATGATGGCGTCAATGTATTGATCCTGGCGCCGCAGAACCTGGGGGCGAATTATTATCTGCTGCGTGATGTCATTGAAGAGTACGGATGGAACGTGACGCATACCGGTGTCCTGGACAGCATTACACCCTGTCCATGGTTTGCCAATCACGGTCAAATCTATCCACTTATTCCTGATGTGAAAATTGAGGACCTGGAAGACATCGGACATTATGACTGTTTGATGATTGCCCCGTCAACCGGCAACGCGGCTCCGGTTGAATACCCGGTTGGTGATATAATTGACAGTCCTGAAGCATTACACCTCATCAGGCGGGCGGCGTACTACGGACTGGCCGTCTTCGCTACTTGTGTTGGAGTCCGGACACTGGCCGCTGCTGATGTCATAAGAGGACGTTTCATCGTCGGGTCGCCGAGATTCCGTCAAGAGTACATCGACGCAGGCGCCAATTATATTGGGCGTCCGCAAAATGATAACCCTCCGACAATTGACGGGAACATTATCACCTGTGCGCGAGGACAATACTACAATTATGCAAATGTGATGGCAATCGCTACCGTTATCGAGAGTAATCAAGGTCGAGGTCATAAAGATGTCTTGAACGCAGAATACATCAATGCAAGGGATGTTGATTTTGAGAGGGGTCATGTGGTCTGGGCGAAAAATTACGGCGGCGCCGGTGCCGATGGTGGTCGTGCCTTTTGCATGACGCGGGATGGAGGTTTTCTTCTCGTTGGTTATACCTTCGCGCCTGGTGCTCCCGATGCGGATATGCTGGTTATTAAGACTGATGCAGATGGCAACATGACCTGGTCCAAACGCTTCGGCGGCGCAGGAGCGGAATATGGTAACGCATGTACGGAGACCGAGGATGGGTATCTAGTACTTGGTTACACCACTTCATTTGGTGCTGGGTCCAAGGATGTCTATTTGTTAAAGATTGATGATGAAGGGAATGAGGTCTGGTCAAAGACATTCGGCGGGACGAGTTGGGACGTTGGTACGGCATTATGCCAGGCTGTAGATAAACAATATTTCATATGCGGTTTCACTCACTCTTTCGGCTACAGCGAAGAAGACATTTATGTTCTCAAAATTGATGCACAGGGTAATACTATTTGGTCCAAAACATTCAGCGGGTGGCGCATAGATATGGCTAATTCGGTTCACGCCACGGATGATGGTGGTTGCGTGATTGCAGCGAGTAGCGGCAGCCACAGTGCGAACACTGATTTCTATTTGGCAAAAATAGACGAAGCTGGTGAAAAAGAGTGGTCACAGTCCTACAATGCACTAGGTGAGCATGGTCATGGATTTGATTGGTGTAAGGGTTCTTCACCCGCCGCAGATGGTGGTTGGATATTGACCGGATATTCTGACTGTAATGATATGATGGATGTGGTGGTCGTCAAGACCGATTCGCTTGGAAATGAACAATGGCTGACCTCGTTTGGCAACAAACCTTTCTATGAATATGGCAATGCGGTATGTCAGGATGTTGACGGTGGTTACGTTATCGTTGGCATGACAAAAGCAATGGTTCGGCCGACCGAGTACAACAAAAGAACATATAATAATGATATGTATTTGGCTAAGCTCAATACTGAAGGTGCTATTGTCTGGGATAAGGCAATCGGCGGGCATGGCGTGGAATGGGCAAATGCGGTTCGTATGAGTCCCGACGGTGATTTATTAGTGGTTGGACATTCGGATGGTGGCGCTGCGGGTTCGCTTGATGTTCTATTGGTAAAAATCGAAGGTTCTGCAGTTAGCAGTTTTTGACCGGGAGAAGTTTGAAGAATATGATTCCGTTCGAGGGAGCGTTTCCACATTGCTCGTATGGATAATATCAACAGATTATTGAGGGGCGACAAGAAGGTCATCGCCAGGACGATCAGCGCTGTGGAGAATAATACGGCCGAGAATCTCCTGGAGAGTATTTTCCCCCATACCGGTCGTGCATACCATGTTGGCATAACCGGCCCACCAGGTGCGGGTAAATCGACGCTGGTCAGTGCGATCGCAAAGCGGCTGCTTGCCGAGAAAAAGAAGGTTGGTATCATAGCGGTCGATCCTAGTTCACCTTTCTCCGGCGGGGCGCTACTCGGTGACCGGGTGCGCATGACCGAGCTTGCCTTAAATGAGAATATATTCATCCGGAGCATGGCATCACGCGGCAGTATGGGGGGTCTTGCGCAGGCAACGAAAGACGTTGCTCTCGTGCTTGATGCTGCGGGTATGGACTATATTCTCATCGAGACGATTGGTGTCGGGCAGGTTGAGTTGGATATTGCACAAGTCTGTGATACGACCGTCGTTGTATTGGTCCCGGAATCAGGTGATAGCATTCAGGCTATGAAGGCGGGACTCCTGGAGATCGCCGACATTATGGTCGTCAATAAGGGTGACCGTGAAGGAGCCGAACGTTTCATTACGGAGCTAAAGTTCGCTTTCGAAATGAGAGAACAGCACGCCGGGTGGGATCACCCGATTTTGAAGACAACTGCAACAAAGGGTGAGGGCGTGGAAGAACTCGTTCTGGCGATGGAATCACACGCCGGTTATTTGACGAAAACAGGGAAATTGGAGCATGAAAGAAAGAGAAAATTGTTGATCCGCATGCACGAGCTGATCGAACGGATGATAAGGTCGCATGTGGAGGCGAATGTAATGCCTAAAAATGATATATCCGGATTGCTGGAAAGTATGTACAAACGTCAGCTCAATCCCTATCGAGTCGCAAAGAATATCGCTCGAAGGATCATCAGGGGTAGCCGGTAGGAGGTTTGTATGAAAAGGCAAGAATGGAATGAGAAGTTGAAGACGTGCGAGGAGAGGCATGTGGAATTCACGACCGTCTCCGGTGTGCCGGTGAGAGTGCTGTATACGCCGGATGATATCGCCGATATGGAACACAATAGAGATTTGGGGTATCCCGGTGAGTTTCCATACGTGCGAGGTGTCTACACTAATATGTATCGGGGTCGTCTGTGGACGATGAGGCAGTTTTCAGGTTTCGGGACTGCCAAGGACACCAACCGGCGTTACAAATATCTCCTGAAACACGGCCAGACCGGTTTGTCAGTAGCGTTTGATTTTCCGACGCTTTACGGACGTGATTCGGACGATTCCTTTTCCCACGGGGAAGTAGGTAAATGTGGAGTGGCAATAGATAGTCTGCGCGATATGGAAATTCTTTTTGATGGTATCCCTCTCGACAGGATTTCCACATCTATGACTATCAATCCTCCTGCGGCAATGTTATTGGCTATGTATATTGCAGTAGGAGAAAAACAGAATATTCCTGCGAGAATTCTTACCGGCACCATTCAGAATGATATGTTGAAAGAGTACCAGGCCCAGAAGACATGGATCTACCCGCCCGTGCCGTCGATGAGGATTATTTCTGATATTCTCGAGTATTGCTCCGAACATGTCCCTAAGTGGAACTCGATATCAATTTCCGGATACCATATTCGTGAGGCAGGTTCGACTGCGCTGCAAGAGCTCGCCTTCACGCTGAAGAATGGTTTCACGTATGTGGAGCAAGGTATCAAGGCAGGTCTGTCCGTGGATAAATTTGCTCCTCGTCTTTCATTTTTCTTCAATGCGCATCTTGATTTTTTCGAGGAAATAGCGAAGTATCGCGCGGCGCGAAGGATATGGGCACGTATGATGCGCGAGAAATACAGCGCTGAAGATCCGCGGTCCTACTTGATGCGTTTCCATACACAAACTGCAGGATGCACGTTGACCGCGCAGCAGCCTGAGAACAACATAATTCGTACTGCTTACCAGGCGCTTTCTGCTGTCCTCGGCGGCACTCAGTCCCTCCACACCAATTCAATGGATGAAACCTACGCCCTGCCAACGGAGAAGGCAGCGAAGATTGCCCTGCGTACTCAGCAGCTATTGGCCTACGAGGCGGGTGTGGCCAATACGATTGATCCGCTGGGTGGCTCATATTATGTGGAATCCCTGACGAATGAACTGGAGAGAGGTGCCTACGAGTACTTCGCAAAGATCGACAAGTTAGGTGGTGTGATCCCGGCAATTGAAAAGGGATTTTTTCAGAAGGAAATATCGCGAAGCGCATACTCATACCAGAAAGCATTGGAGCGAAAGAATAAATATCATGTTGGTGTGAATATTTTTGAGGAAGAAGACAAAGCAGAGATCGATATATTGAAGATATCACCGCAGGTTGAGAAGGTTCAAAGAAAAAGGCTCAGAAAACTCAAGAAAGACAGGAACGGCAAGCGTGTAAAAGAGAAATTGCTGATGTTGCGAAAAGCGGCAAGAGATGGTGAAAACATCATGCCGCGGATTCTCGATTGTGTGCGTGAGTACGCGACACTCGGTGAAATGTGTAACACATTGAAGGAAGAATATGGTGTATATCATGAGCCGATCATATTCTAGAAATTTCGAAATGCGAAATTGTTTTCGGGAGGTTTTATGAGTGGTAAGATTCGGGTTTTAGTTGGCAAGCCAGGTCTTGATGGACATGATCGGGGAGCAAAAGTCGTTGCTGCAGCGTTGCGTGATGCGGGGATGGAGGTAATATACACTGGTTTGCATCAGACCTGCGAGAGTATTGTTGAAGCGGCAGTGCAGGAGGATGTGCAAGTCATCGGTCTTTCGATCCTGTCGGGTGCACACATGACGATTTTCCCCAAAATATTGAAGTTGCTGATGGCCAAAAAAGCTACTGACATACTAGTGATAGGCGGTGGTATCATCCCTGTCGACGATATGAAAAAACTTCGGAGAATCGGTGTGCGCATGCTCTTTGGCCCGGGAACGTCGACCTCTGAGATTGTGTCGTGGATAAAGGACAATACCTGTGAACCTAAGAAAACTGCGGCGCAGAAGAAAAGAACAGTCCGGAAGAAAGTCACCAGAAAGAGAAAGAAATAGATGAAGTTCGGCAAATTTGAATTATTTCCGATATCTGATGGATACTTCTGGCTCGACGGAGGATCGATGTATGGCGTTGTGCCTAAGGTCTTATGGGATAAGGTCTCTCCGGCCGATAAACAAAATAGAATTAGACTTGCCATGAATTGCCTTTTGATAAGGACAAACGACAAACACATACTAGTAGATACCGGGATCGGTGAGAAATTCGGTAGAAAGCTGAAGGAAATATACAGGCTTGATCGTGACGTGAATTTGATTACATCGCTGGCTCGGTACGGAATCAGCCCCGAAGATATCGATTACGTGATCAATACTCATCTCCATTTTGATCACTGTGGAGGCAATACCTGTAAAAACGTCGGGAAGTATGTTCCCACGTTTCCCAAAGCGAAATACGTCATACAGCAGCAGGAATGGTTTAGTGCGCAGAATACGGATGAGAAGACAAGATCAAGCTACCGGGTCAGTGATTTCCTGCCGCTGGAAGCGGCCGGACAGGTTTTGTTTGTCGACGGTGATTTTGACATTATGCACGGCATAAAGGTCTTGCTTACCAACGGTCACACACTCGGTCATCAGTCGGTGTTGATCGACGGCGGCAATGGCAGTGCACTGTATCTCGGCGACATCATACCCACGGTTTATCATCTAAAGCCTCACTATTTGACTGGTTTTGACCTGTATCCTGTTGATCTCATGTTGCGGAAGAAGGATATAATCGAAGCTGCCGTTAAAAACGACTATTTACTGATCTTCGAACACGATCCGAACATCGTTTTTGCACGCTTGAGGAAAACCGACGGCGTCTTGAAAGTGGCAACGGTCGACGGTGACGGCAATCGAGGTGGTGAACGGAAGGTAAGGAAGGCTGTAAAAACCCGTCGCCGGGGAAAAAAGCGACCATCAAAGTGAACTAAGGGATGCATTATCGCCTACGCTGGTTTGTGCAAATTTGCTGGTATGAATTATGTTTGAGTGACTTGATTATCATCGATTATGTTTTGCCCGGTGATTTGGTGAAGTGGGAGGATTGATGAAAGGCGACGACAAGATCAAGAGCCTCGAAGAGCTCGAGAAGGAAGCGCTGCTCGGTGGTGGTGAGGAAAGAATAAAGGCACAGCACGATAAGGGCAAGCTGACCGCACGGGAACGTGTACATCTGTTGCTCGACGAGAATACTTTCAGGGAAACTGATAAGTTCGTAACCCATCGGTGTGCTGATTTTGGTCTTGACAAGAACAAGGTGCTCGGTGACGGTGTAGTAACAGGGTACGGCCGAATAAACGGTCGAGTGGCGTGTGTTTTCGCTGAGGATTTCACAGTATTCGGCGGTTCTCTGTCTCTGGCCTATGCCGGGAAGATAGTGAAATTGCAGGATTTGGCAATGAAAATGGGATGTCCTATCATTGGTCTCAAAGATTCAGGTGGGGCACGTATTCAGGAAGGTGTAGACAGTCTTGCGGGTTACACGGATGTTTTTCTCCGGAACGTACTCGCTTCTGGTGTTATACCACAGATATCCGCGGTAATGGGTCCCTGTGCTGGAGGTGCGGTATACTCGCCAGCGATGACCGATTTCATAATCATGGTTGCCGGTTCCTATATGTTTCTGACCGGACCCGATGTCGTTAAAGCCGCGACACATGAAGATGTTACGTATGACGAGCTTGGTGGTGCAATGGTTCATAATGAGAAATCTGGCGTCGCGCATTTTGCGGTTGATTCGGAATTGGAGTGTATCGAACTCCTGAAGAAACTGTTTTCATTTATGCCTCAGAACAACTTGGAAGATCCACCATCTCTTGAACCAACCGATGATCCGAATCGCATGGATAAGAGTCTTGATACGATCATACCGGAGAGCCCTAACAAACCATATGATATGCTTGAGGTTATTAGAAAGATCGTAGATAACGGAGATTTTCTTGAGGTACACAAACATTATGCACCGAATTTGATCGTTGGGTTTGCTCGTTTCAATGGCAAAGCCGTCGGGGTTGTGGCTAATCAGCCCGCAGTTCTGGCAGGAGTTTTGGGACGAAACTCAGGCATGAAGGGCGCGCGTTTCGTTCGTTTTTGTGACTGTTTTAACATCCCGATCGTTACTTTTGTAGACGTCCCCGGATTCCTTCCCGGCACGGTACAGGAATGGGGCGGTGTGATCAAAAATGGAGCGAAGCTGCTTTACGCTTTTTGTGAGGCTACGGTTCCGCGAGTGACGGTCATTACCCGCAAGGCATATGGCGGCGCGTATTGCGTTATGAGCTCCAAACACACACGTGCCGATGTGAATTTTGCGTGGCCGAGTGCAGAGATTGCGGTCATGGGACCGGATGGTGCAGTGAAGATTCTCTACCGGAAGCAGCTGAAAGAGGCAAAAGATCCGAAGGCTCTGGAGAAAAAACTCATAGACGAATACACGAAGAAGTTCGCCAACCCATTTGTCACGGCCAGTAAGGGGTATATAGATGCTGTAATACGACCATCGGAATCAAGGCCCCGCATCATCGAATCTCTAGAAATGATAGAGAACAAGCGCGATTCAAATCCTCCGAAGAAACACGGGAATATACCACTTTAATATGCATAACATGCAGGATCGCTATACTCGCAGTAAACGCTGTAGCACTACGTTCGCCGTATCATTGCATTCGAAGGAGACGTCAGTGCGAGCATATGCGATGCTGCGAGGGCGGAGTGCCCGGTACTGCGAAGTTCAACTGGAGTTGAATTGGTTCTGCGAATCCGTTGAGGATGATACTGCTTTTTTGAGGAGATCATGTTCAATAAGATCTTAGTTGCCAACCGAGGTGAAATTGCGGTGCGGGTACTGAGGGCATGTCGTGAAATGGGTATCCAATCCGTAGCCGTGTACTCCGATGCAGATCGTAACGCCTTGCATACGCGTTACGCAGATGAGGTGTATCATCTCGGCGCGGCGCCGGCAACCGAAAGCTACCTCAAGATAGATAAGCTTATTCACGTCGCCCGAGAATCTGGTGCCGAGGCGATCCATCCAGGATATGGGTTCTTGGCTGAGAATACTGGTTTTGCGCGTGCTTGTGAGGAGAGCGGCATCGTATTCATCGGTCCGAACAGCCGGGCCGTCGAGCTGCTCGGCGACAAGATCGAGTCAAAGCGAACGATGAGCAATGCAAATATCCCTGTTATTCCGGGGAGTGAGGGTCCGGTCGTAAAAGAGGATGACGCCCGCAGGATCGTTGAGGACATCGGATTTCCGGTGTTGATAAAGGCTGCCGGTGGCGGTGGCGGAAAGGGTATGCGCGTCGTTCGTGAAGAGCAAGATCTCGGTAGCGCGATGAAACAGGCAGTGGGTGAAGCAAGGTCGGCGTTCGGCAATCCAACGATATTCATTGAGAAATTTTTGGAATCTCCACGGCATATTGAGTTTCAGATCCTTGCCGACAATCACGGCAATGTTGTACATTTATTTGAGCGCGAGTGTTCGGTGCAAAGGCGCCATCAGAAATTGATTGAAGAATCTCCATCCACCGTAATGACCGCTAAGTTAAGGGCGAGAATGGGTGAAGCAGCAGTGAAAGCGGTGAAGGTATCGGGTTATAACAATGCAGGCACGGTGGAGTTTATGGTAGATAAGGATAGGAATTTCTATTTTCTTGAGATGAACACACGATTGCAGGTTGAGCATCCCGTCACGGAGTTGATAACAGGTATTGATATAGTCAAGGAACAGCTCAAAATCGCGGCCGGTGAACGTTTGAATCTGACTCAAGATGATATTCGTATGACAGGTGCTGCGATCGAATGCCGCATTTCTGCCGAGGATCCTGAAAACGACTTTGCCCCATCCACCGGCAGGATCTTAGAATTGATCGAGCCGGGCGGTATTGGCGTGAGGGTCGACAGTGGGATCTATGAGGGATTCGAGGTTCCCATTTACTACGACCCCCTGGTCGCGAAATTACTGGTCTGGGCTCCAACAAGACAGGAAGCTATAATGCGCATGAAGAGAGCATTGAGCGAATACGTGATCAGGGGAATCAAGACTTCGATACCTTTTCATATTCTGGTCATGGGTCATCAAAAATTCATCGAAGGTGACTATGATACCACTTTCATTGATAAGGTTGTGAAGAAGATAGAATACAAAAAGCATCACCATGATGTGGCGGCTATTTCGTCGGTGTTGGGCAGGATCTTGAGCGACCAGCGTGCACGATTGCCGCAGAGTAAGGGAGGCAGGACCGCTAACCCGTGGAAGATGTCGGGGCGTAGAACAATGATGGATCGAGGCTAGTATGGCATACATGGTTGATGTTGATGGCAGAGAATTCCGTGTGGACGTCAAGAAGGAAGACGGCCGCTTAATCGTGTCTCTTAACGGTGAGGAAGTGGACGTCGAAATCGCCCATGAACAGGGTTCTCAATTGATGCTCATTGTAGAAGACAGGCCTTTTGCCGTCGTCGTTGAGTCTGATAGCCAGGTGATTGTGAATGGTGAGGCTTATACGGTTGATGTCGTCGACGAGCAAATACAGCGTATGATAAAGGCGAGTCCAGAATTAGCACATAAGAAGGAATTGGCTGTTAAGGCGGTTATGCCGGGTCTGGTAGTAGAAGTCAATGTGCAAGAAGGTGATTTTATTAAGAGCGGCGACGGATTACTCGTTATCGAAGCGATGAAAATGCAGAATGAAATAAAAGCGGCCCGCGACGGTTTGCTCAAAATGATCAACGTCAAACAGGGACAGACCGTGAATACTGGTGATACATTGCTCGTTATCGAGTGAGGGCATCATGCACTCGCGCTGTCTCTGAATACTGTTAATGAGGGATTATGATATTTTCACCTGAGGATTTGAGGGATTTCATACACGAACGGGATTTGGGCAAGCCCGGTGAGTATCCGTTTACCCGAGGCATCTATCCTTCGATGTACACGGGCAGGCTCTGGACAATGCGCCAGTACGCAGGCTATGGTACTGCCGAAGAGTCAAACAAACGCTACAAATACTTGCTTGCTCATGGCCAGACCGGACTATCCGTCGCATTCGACTTACCAACTCAGATGGGCTATGATTCGGACAATCCGCTGTCCGAGGGCGAGGTCGGCAAGACCGGCGTGGCGATCGACAGTCTTGCAGACATGGAGATTCTGTTTGACGGTATACCCCTGGACAAAGTCAGTACGTCGATGACCATCAATGCTACTGCTGCGATCATTCTCGCTATGTATATTGTGGTTGCCGAAAAGAAGGGCGTGAGTCCATCTGTGCTGGAAGGAACCGTACAGAATGATATCCTCAAGGAATATATTGCGCGCGGTACCTATATCTTCCCGCCTCTTCAGTCGATAAACATGACCGTCGATATTATCTCTTATTGCAGCAGAAATCTGCCAAAGTGGAATACGATATCGGTGTCTGGTTATCACATAAGAGAAGCCGGTTCGACGGCTGCGCAGGAGGTTGCATTCACCCTTGCGAACGCGATTTCTTACGTGAGGGCAGTGATCGATAAAGGGGTGCTGGATATTGATGAATTCGCGCCGCGTCTTTCGTTTTTCTTCAACGCCCACGTTGATTTTTTCGAGGAGGTGGCAAAATTCCGTGCCGCAAGGCGTATATGGGCGAAGGTGATGAAAGAAAGATTCGGAGCAAAGAACCCGAGGTCATGGATGCTGAGATTCCATACTCAGACCGCGGGGTCTTCGCTCACCGC
Organism: candidate division WOR-3 bacterium; assembly: GCA_029858255.1. Classification (NCBI taxonomy): domain Bacteria; kingdom Pseudomonadati; phylum Caldifarciminota; species Caldifarciminota bacterium. Next base: position 13,213 of record JAOUFJ010000008.1, read on the forward strand.
ACAAGAACCGTTGAATAATGCGATCAGGGTAACGCTTCAGGCCCTGGCTGCGGTGCTTGGAGGTACCCAGAGTCTTCATACGAATAGCTTCGACGAGGCGCTCTCGCTACCGACGGAGGAGGCCGTGCGCCTCGCATTACGTACTCAGCAGGTCATCGCGTATGAGAGTAACGTACCAAAAGTCATTGACCCCGTGGGAGGTTCCTACTACATTGAATCTCTGACCAATAGAATGGAGGTCGATGTCAATCGTTATCTTGAGGAAATAGACGGGATGGGGGGGTCAGTGAATGCCATTGACAACGGCTATTTTCAGAAGGAGATACACAAAAGCGCGTATGAGCATCAGCGGGCGATGGAACGCGGCGAGGTTAATGTCATTGGTGTAAACAAATTCTCAGATAACAGGTCGGCAAAGAAACACACAACGATGAGAGTATCGCCGGAGTCTGTACGTAAGCAAAAGGCAAGGACAGATGGGATCCGGAAGAAGAGGAATAAAGCAGAAGTGAAATATGGGCTTGAGATACTGCATCAGAAAGCGATGTCAGGCGAAAATCTTATGAATCAGATCATCGCTTGCGTCAGGAACTACGCAACTGTTGGTGAAATCTCCGACATCTTACGTGGTGTTTATGGTCAATTCAAGGAAAGACCCATATTTTAGATTTACACAGAGCTTAATAGAAACAAGGAGGATACATGCAGTTTGGTGTCCCTAAGGAGATACCACCATTCAAGGGAACCGATGAGTATCGCGTTGGTCTTTCGCCAATGGGCGCCCAGGAATTGACACTATGCGGCGCCAAGGTTTATGTCGAGAGCAAAGCGGGGGAAGGCGCGGGCTTCTCGGATGGAGATTATGAGAAAGCCGGAGCGACTATAGTATATTCGAAAGAAGAAGCCTACCGGCGGGCGGAAATCCTGCTAAAGGTAAGAAGACCCCAACAGGATGAATATGATTTCATCAAAGAGGGTCAGGTGATCATGGGTTTCATTCATCTGATAACGGCACGCAAGGAATTTCTGAAAACGATTTCGGACAAGAAGATCACGCTTGTCGGATATGAAATAATGCAGCAACCAGATGGTCGTCTTCCAATTGTCATACCATTCAGTGAAATGGCGGGTAAACTCTCGGTGCAAATTGCCGGAAGGCTTCTGGAATCTCCGCATGGGGGGCGGGGTATATTACTAGGCGGCATAGCAGGTATCCCGCCTGCCGAGGTCGTCATTTTGGGCGGTGGTACGCTTGGCTGCAATGCGGCAAAGACGTTTGCTGGCACCGGTGCCAACGTCTACGTGCTTGATGTCGATCGTAATAAGCTGGACCATCTCGCCTGTCATTCGACGAATATGAAAGTCACGACGCTTTTTGCCACGAGACACAACATTGAAAAGCTTGTGAAATTTGCCGACGTCGTGATCGGCGCTGTTTTGTTACCTGGTAGGCGGTCGCCGGTTCTTGTTACGGCTGATATGGTCAAGACAATGCGTAGAGGTTCGGTGATCATTGATTTCTCGATTGACCAGGGGGGATGTATCGAAACAGCGAAGATATCGCCGAGCGGAAAGTTCATCTACACGGTCGATGATGTCATTCACTTCTGTATGCCTAATGCGACAACGCTGATCGCTAGGACCGCTACCCACGCACTCACATCGAGTGTTTTTCCTTATCTTAAGATGATCACGGAAATAGGCTTTGAAAAAGCAGTACACGAGAATAAAACCCTTGCCAGAGGTCTTTACGCCGAGAAAGGCGAGATAAAGAAGGAGTTCCTGCCATGAGCTGGTTTGACGATTATAAAAAGAAATTGTGTTCCTTCGAAGAAGCCGTATCTGTAGTAAAAAGTAAAGACCGAGTTTATATAAGTGGCAATGCTGCAACGCCATTCCGATTGACCGAGGCGCTGGCTCAGCGAAAGGATAAACTCAGCAATGTTGAGATCACTCATGTGCTTCTCCTCGGTGATGACCCTCTGTCAAAACCGGGTATGGAACCACATTTCAGGCATAATTCACTTTTCGTCGGACCGGCCGATCGTGCTGCTGTCAATGACGGCCGCGCTGATTATACACCGGTGTTCCTATACGAGATACCCACACTATTCTACAGGAATCTGCTGCCTCTCGATGTTGCGTTTCTTCACGTATCGCCACCAGATGAACATGGATTTGTGAGCTTGGGTGTTGAGTGTCTGGGTTCGAAAGCAGCAGCAGAGACGGCAAAAATAGTTGTTGCCCAGGTGAATGACCGCATGCCAAGGACACTCGGTGATTCATTTCTTCATGTTTCGAGATTCGCGAAACTTGTTGAAGTTTCGGATGAACTGCCTGAATTGAACATTCCGCCGTTTACCGAAGTAGAAAAGAAGATCGGATACCATATTGCCAGCCTGGTGGATGACGGGTGTACGCTCCAATTAGGTATTGGTGGTATTCCCAATGCTGCGTTGAAGGCAATGTTCAGTAAAAGAGACCTGGGGATTCACACCGAGATGGTCTCTGACGGTATCGTCGAGGCGATAAACGCAGGTGTGGTTACTGGGTCAAAGAAAACGCTGCATCCGGGAAAAGTGATAGCAACTTTCTACTTCGGCACAAAGGATCTGTACGATTTTATTGACAACAATCCGATATTCGAAACACATCCTACAAACTACACCAACCATCCGTTCATTGTAGGTCAGAACGAAAAGATGATCGCAATAAACTCGGCCATTGAGGTGGACCTTACTGGACAGGTGTGCTCAGATTCGATCGGAACGCGTATCTATTCCGGGTTCGGTGGCCAGGTAGATTTCATCCGTGGTGCTGCTCAGTCTAAGGGTGGTAAACCGATCATCGCGCTTCCTTCCTCAGCAAAGGATGACACCATTTCAAAGATCGTGCCTACACTCAAGGTCGGGGCAGGGGTGGTTACAACGCGAGCAGATGTTCACTACGTTGTCACGGAGTACGGCATTGCTTACCTGCACGGAAAAAATTTGAAAGAAAGGGCTAAGGCGCTGATCGGGATCGCTCACCCCAATTTCCGTACAGCGCTTGAAGATGATGCCAAGAAGAGAAAGCTCATTTAAAATCGGATTGTCGGTTTTGGGTCACGATGCCCGTATCGATTTAAAGGTTTACGTTAATCGTCCATACAAACGTAACCGTAGTCCGCTTGATGGAACGGGTTTCGTATCCGACAACCGTCTTACGATCTTTGTTATATTAGCTCATGTCTAAGCTAAAGGATGAATATGGCAGTAAGTAATTCAGTGATGTGCAGATTCTTCTTACTTACTACTTCCTGCTCACTACTTTGTATTATATGAAACTCGAACATATAGGTATTGCTGTTAAGAGTATTGAGAGTCATCTGAAAACCTGGCGTGACACTTTTGGTTTTCGTTTGAAGATGATCACGGAAGCTCCGGAACAGAAAGTGAAAGTGGCCATGCTTGATGTCGGAGGAGTGACCGTTGAACTCTTAGAACCGACAAGCAAAGATAGTACGATTCAGAAGTTCATCGAAAAGAGGGGAGAAGGTCTGCATCATTTGAGTTTTGAGGTCGAGGATATCGAAAAGGCGATCGAAGATCTAAGGAGCAAGGGCGCGAGAATGATCGATGCAATTCCCAGGAAAGGCGCACATGCTGCTAAAATTGCATTTATTCATCCTCACTCTACTGGAGGTGTTTTGATCGAGTTAAGCCAGAAGTAGAATAGTGATTAGGAGGTGTGATGCATATCGAAACAGATGTTGTGCACGGTGGTCAACATCCGGATAAACATACCGGAGCCTTGTCACCGCCAATCTATCAAACCTCCACTTTTGTATTTCGTGACGCCGACCACGGCGCCCGATTATTCAAGGGGGAGGAACAAGGTTATATCTATACACGGATCAGTAATCCGACGATTGAGCTTCTTGCGTCGAAGATCGCTTTTCTTGAGTCCGCGCAAGCAGGGTCGGTATTCGCATCGGGCCTCGCTGCAATATTCAATGTTGTTGTCTCGGTCGTCAAGTCGGGAGAGAACGTCGTGTCAGACGATACCATTTACGGAGGGACGTATACCCTTTTCAAGAACGTGTTGCCTAATCTTGGCATCGAGGTTATTTTCGTTGACGCAAGTGATAGCGAGCAGGTCACGGCTTCGATCAATGAACGTACCAAACTCATGTTTGTCGAGACCCCAGCCAACCCAACATTGAAGATTATTGATATCGCTCAATGTGCAGAAACGGCATGTAGTAGAGGTATACCCCTGTGTGTGGATAATACTTTTGCCACACCTTACCTTCAAAAACCGATCGAAATAGGGGCTGATATCGTTGTCCATTCTGCAACGAAATACTTCGGCGGCCACGGCGACATCATAGGTGGTGTTGTTGTGGGCAAGCAGGATTTCATCAAAGATATGTGGAAGAGCGCAAAGGACATAGGTGCTTGCATATCTCCATTCAATGCCTGGTTGATACTGCGAGGTTTGAAGACATTGGCGGTCCGTATGGACAGGCACTGTATGAACGCGCAGAAGGTTGCTGAATTTCTTGCGCAGCACAATAAGGTAGAACATGTTTACTACCCGGGATTGAAATCCCATCCTGGATATGATGTCGCGTGCCGTCAGATGCGTGGGTTTGGGGGGATGGTTGGTTTTGATGTTAAGGGCGGCAAGGAAGCCGGCAAGGCGATCATGAATTCGGTGAAGTTATGTACTCTTGCGGTCAGTTTGGGTGACGTCGATACTCTTATTGAGCATCCCGGATCAATGACTCATTCCGGGTACAGCGAAAGTGAACTACTGGAAAGCGGGATCAATCCTGGATTTGTTCGTATCTCAATCGGTCTTGAGCACGCTGATGACATCATCGAAGATCTGGACCAGGCTTTGGAGAGGATATAGATAACTTGCGATGATAATGGCAGTTGTTAAGAAATGCGGAGGAAATAATGAATGAGGGCGTACAAAAGTACGTGGACAAGGCGAAGAAGGCTCTTGCCGAGCATCGTCGATATATTGATGAGGAAGTGAAGAAATGGAAATTCGATACGATTGCGGTGCACGGTGCGTACTCGGTACAGGAGGCGATAGAGAATAATCAGGGTTCTATCATCGAACCGATATTCATGAGTTCATCTCAGGCCTTCCGCGACAGCGATGAAATGGAAGCAGCATTAGCTTACTTGATACCGTCGTGGACGTACAGCAGAATTCATAACCCGTCTATTGGTTATCTCGAAGCTACACTGGCGTTGCTTGAGGGATATGGTTTTAGCGGCGAGACAGGATGCACTGTTGCGTCGTCAGGCATGGCTGCCATCGCCAGCGCCACTGACCCCTTTTTGGTCAAGAAGACTAAAGTATCCAGCGAGGCGATCAATTTTGTTTCTAACGCACAGATATACGGAGGGACTTTCCAACAGTTCAATATCCGCAAGATGCAAGAACGCGGTATCGAGTGCCGCTGGGTCGTAGAGCCTAACAGCATCGATGAATGGGCATCGAAGATCGACGGTAACACCCGTTTTCTTTTCGGTGAGCTTCCTTCGAATCCTGGCTTATCGTTCTTCAATCTCAAGAAGGTCATTGACCTCGCGCATGAACGCGGAATTCCCGCGATCTTTGATACAACGATAGCAACACCGGCGTTGCTGCGGCCCATTGCTCTGGGCGCTGATATTGTAATACATTCGGTAACCAAAACGCTCACTGCGAGTGGTTTTGGTATTGCGGGAGCCGTAATTGCACGAAAGCAAATCGTGTCCAATGTCGATAACGATGAGATGAAAGAAGATTTTGCGACGTATATTAAGCTGCTCCCAAACAGGGATGTTGGGTGGTGTTTGTCTCCAATGCAGGCGATTCTGACACTCAATGACATGCGGACCCTGCGCTCTAAGATGGATATTCTTAGTCAGAATTCGATGAAAGTCGCCGAATTCCTTGACGGTCATCCGAAGGTATCAGCGGTTAACTATCTGGGTTTGAAAAATCACCCCCTTCATGAGGTTGCTGCAAAATTTCTCTGGCTTGTCGACGCGGAATACGATGATCAATACAAAAAGCAGGTTAACAGATATGGCCATTTGATGTCATTCCAACTGAAGGGCGGTATTGCGTCGGCGCGCACTTTCTTCGATCATCTGAAGCGTATCTGGCGCGCAACCGATTTGGGACGGATCAAATCGGTGGCTACGATACCATCGATTTCCACCCATCAGCAAATGGGTGAAGATCTGCGTTCCATGGCCAGCATTCCTGTAGATTTGATAAGATTGTGTATCGGAGCCGAACATCCGGATGATATGATAGTCGATCTGGAACAAGCGCTCGAAAGCACATAAGCACGAAGCACTAAATCCTAAATTCGAAACAATACCGAATGACCAGAATACCAAATTCAAAACCGTTTTGAACATTCGTATTTAGGATTTGTTTAGTATTTCGATATTAGTATTTTGGATTCTCCATTGGAAGGAGGTTTGATGGTTGGTATTGTTGGATATGGTTCTTATCTACCCAGGTTCAGAATAAAGGTTGATGAGATTGCCAGGCAATGGGGTCGTGATGCAGAGGCCGTACGAAGGGGTCTCTTGCTGAAGGAAAAAACGGTCCCCGCTCAGGACGAAGACACGATTACGATATCCGTAGAAGCTGCCAGAAATGCCCTCCGCAGGGCAGAGATAGATCCTGCAGATATTGGTGCTGTCTATATTGGTTCAGAATCTCATCCTTATGCAGTGAAACCATCCGGTACTGTCGTTGCTGAGGCACTTGGTATAGTACCGGAAGTGCATGTTGCTGACTATGAGTTTGCGTGCAAGGCTGGTACCGAGGCAATGTTTGTAGCCTACAGTCTTGTCAAAGCAGATCAGATGAAGTACGCGTTGGCGATCGGTGCTGATACATCTCAAGGCGCCCCTGGTGATGCCCTTGAATTCAGCGCATCTGCGGGCGGTTCCGCATTCATATTCGGCAAGGAAAAAATCGTGGCCGAATTGCATCATACATACTCCTACACGACCGATACGCCTGATTTCTGGCGTCGCGAGGGAGCTTTCTATCCCTTACACGGCGGAAGATTCACCGGGGAACCTGCATATTTCAAGCATATTTTAGGTGCAGGTCAGGGTATACTGAAGAAGAGCGGTCTTAAGGCTTCGGATTTCAATTATGCGGTTTTTCATATGCCAAATGGGAAATTCCCGTTGACCGTCGGTAAGAAGCTTGGCTTCAAGAGGGAACAACTCGAACCAGGGTGGATAGTTCCTCTTATGGGTAATACATACTCAGGCTCATCGCCAACAGGTTTTTCGGCGACGCTAGATGTTGCCAAGAAAGGCGACATGATCCTCCTCGTTTCATTCGGTTCTGGTGCTGGCAGCGATGCATTTGTCTTCAAAGTTACCGAGCGAATAGACGAAGTACGGGACAGGGCAGACAAGGTCCGTGATATGCTGGAGACGAATCGTATCTACTTAGACTACGGCCACTATGCAAAATTCCGCGGTAAGATAATAATGAACGACTGAATAAAGGGGGTACAGATGCGTGAAGTTGTTGTTATTGGTTGTGGCATGACAAAATTCGGTGAACTTTGGAAACAATCCTTGAGAGATATTTTTGTGGAAGCAGCGTTAAAAGCCATCGATGATGCAGGGGTTGACCATATTGCTTCTATGTATGTAGGTTCAATGACTCCCGGTCTATTCGTGGGGCAGGAACATGTTGGAGCTTTGATGGCAGATTATCTCGGGACACCACAGATCCCTGCCGTAAGAGTTGAATCAGCTTGCTGCTCTGGTGGCATGGCATTTCGTCTCGGTTTATTCGAAGTCGCTTCCGGGCATAGTGAGGTCGTTTTGGTCGGAGGCGTTGAAAAGATGACCGATGGTGCAGACGTTACCTACGCCCTGGCAACTGCCGCTGATCAGGAATATGAGGTGTACCATGGTGTAACATTCCCGGGTTTGTACGCGATGATCGCGAGAGCACATATGCACAAATACGGTACAACCCGGCAGCAACTTGCATTGGTTTCGGTCAAGAACCATCATAACGGAGCGCTCAATCCAAATGCGCAGTTCAGAGGCGAGGTCACGGCAGATCAAGTAATCAAAGCAACTATGGTGGCTGATCCTCTTACAGTGCTCGACAGTTCTCCGGTTTCAGACGGGGCGGCGTGTGTGATTCTGGCATCGATGGATATTGCTAAAAAAATGAAAAAGCCGGCCGTGAAAGTGCTCGGTACTGGCGCGGCCACTGACACGCTCGCACTCCACGCGCGTGAGGACATAACTACGCTCAAAGCAGTCAAGAAGTCGGCTGAAGCAGCTTACAAGATGGCGGGTCTCAAACCTTCAGATATAAACCTTGCCGAAGTTCATGATTGTTTCTCGATCGCCGAGATATGCATCATCGAAGAACTGGGTTTCGTTGAGAAGGGAAAAGGCGGTTTGTTCACGGAGCAAGGTCATACCGCGTTGACTGGCAAGATTCCGGTGAATCCTTCGGGCGGGTTGAAATCGAAAGGACATCCGGTCGGTGCCACAGGTGTCGCGCAGGTAGTTGAGGTCGTCGAACAATTACGCGGCGATGCTGAAAAGCGCCAGGTCAAGAACGCGAAAATCGGTTTGACCCAGAATATGGGTGGTTCAGGTGCGTCATCGGTAGTTCACATCTTCTCAAATGCCTAGATGCCAAAAAAACTGAAGACCTAAATGGCCAAGAAGTTAAATAATAAGTATAGCATAAGTGATGAGTTGAAAGAAAGAACATTCTCGGACGGATTCAGGTATTTACTTTGATTCAGGAGGTATAATGCCATCACCAAGATATCATAGAGAAATGCCTCAGAGATACCGGCTTGAGGCTGCAAAATGCAATGGCTGTGGGCGAGTCGCTTTTCCCCCACGTTTGGTGTGCAATTGCGGGTCCCGCGAATTCAAGGGAGAAAGGATATCGGATTACGGTAAGATATTGACTTTCACGACAATCCGCGTTGCTCCAAAGGATTTTGAGACGGAAGTGCCCTATAGCGTAGCCATTGTAGAATCAGATAATGGCGTGAGGTTCACGACGCAAGTTGTTGACTGCCAACCGGAAGAACTGAAGATCGGCAAGAAAGTGAAGTTTGTTTTCCGGAAATTGTACGCAGAAGGACACACCGGTATTATATGCTATGGATATAAGGCTATACTCGTTTAAGACATTGTCATTTGTCGTACGGTTTGGCTGCCAGTATGGTTTTATGTCATTGTTAATGGCCGAAAGACCGTGGACAAATGACCAAACGGGCTGCGATGACGCATAACAATCAACCTTAGACTTTAGGATTATTATGTACAAAATTGAATCGAAAATAAGCACGAAGAGCGCAGAGTTCAGGGAAAACAAGACCGTCATGGAGGAGGCCGTACGCACCTTGAAAGAGCATCTGGAAAAGGTCAGAGAGGGTGGCCCCGAGTACATGCACAGGAAACACAAGGAAAGAGGCAAGTTGTTTGTCCGTGACAGGCTCAAACAGCTGTTCGATCCTGGCACTCCATTTCTCGAACTGAGCAATCTGGCGGCATGGGAGATGTATGATAACGAGCATCCTTCAGCCGCGATTATCACCGGTATAGGTGTCGTCCATGACCGTGAAGTGATGGTTGTTGCTCACGATGCCACGGTAAAAGGTGGTACCTATATTCCGGAAACAATTAAGAAGCACATTCGCGCGCAGGAGATAGCGATTGAGAACCGGCTGCCGTGTATTTATCTGGTTGATTCAGGCGGGATATTCCTTCCACTACAGGTTGGAACTTTCCCGGACAAATATCACTTCGGTAGAATATTCTACAATCAAGCGCGCATGTCCGCGGATAATATACCGCAGATATCAGTAGTGCTCGGTTTCTGCACCGCCGGGGGTGCCTATCAGCCAGCGATGAGCGATGAGGTGGTGATTGTCAAAGGAGTAGGCACTATATACATCGGAGGACCTCCTCTGGTAAAGGCGGCAACAGGAGAAGTCGTCAGCGAAGAGGATTTGGGTGGCGCCGATGTTCACTGCCGTATCTCAGGAGTTTCAGATCACTTCGCAGTCAATGATGAACATGCTCTGGAGATAACGAGAAATATCATTGAGAACCTTCCGAAAACTGGGAAATACTCTCTCGACCGTGCACAGCCGGTAGAACCTGCGTACGATCCTTCGGAACTCTATGGTATTATCCCGAGCGATTTGAGAAAACCCTTTGATGTGCGCGAAGTCATAGCGCGCATTGTGGATGGCAGTGAATTCCATGAATTCAAAACCCTTTACGGCACGACACTGGTCTGCGGTTTCGCGAGGATCATGGGATATCCGGTTGGCATCCTTGCGAATAATGGAGTTTTGTTTTCTGAATCTTCACAGAAGGGAGCGCATTTTGTCTCGATGTGCTCAGTGCGGAAGATACCCATTCTCTTTCTTCAGAATATCACAGGCTTCATTGTCGGCAAACGCTATGAGCACGGTGGCATTGCCAAGGATGGAGCCAAATTGATCCATGCTGTAGCAAACTCGCAGGTACCCAAGTTTACCATTATCATCGGTAATTCTTACGGCGCAGGCAACTACGGAATGTGTGGCCGTGCTTATGATCCACGCCTGCTTTGGATGTGGCCGACGGCAAAGATTTGTGTGATGGGTGGTGAACAGTCCGCGGGGGTATTGACCGACATCAAGGTCCGGTCTTTGATTAAAGAAGGAAAGAAACCAACCGAAAAGGAGATCGAAGAGATCAGAAAACCGATACTGGCCAAGTACGAAAATGAGTCAAGCGCTTACTATTCGACGGCACGGCTCTGGGATGATGGTATAATCGATCCCAAGGACACGAGAGTAATATTGGGCCTTGCCATTTCCGTGTCGCTGAATGCACCGATACAAGACCACAGGTTCGGAGTGTTCAGAATGTAATCTCTAATGAAAATACGAAGCACGAAATCCGATTCCGCAGCTACTCAAATCTTAGATCTGATTGTATATGCGAGAATACCCGTAAGGGTGAATTCTAAACAATCTCAAATGACAGAAATCATAAATTCGAAACGTTTTGGTCATTGTGAATTTGGATTTGTTTCTAATTTCGATATCAGGATTTCGAATTTAATATGAAGGGGGTAGTGTGGCGAAGATCAATCTGAAGAAAATTATCAAAGAGATCAAGGAACCCTGGCAACCCAGGGATATTCTGCACGTCCATGATACCGCACTACGGGTGGCAAAGATCGACGGCGCATATGATTGGCACGTGCATCTTAAAGAAGATGAATTCTTCTTAGTACTAAAGGGCAAGATATATGTTGATACTGAAAAAGGTTCGACCGAGGTTAAGGAAAATGAAGGGTATCTTGTGAAAAAAGGTGTAAGACATCGTTCGCGCGCAAAGAAACCAGCCTGGGTATTGCTGATTGAGCCAGTGCTTACTCGAACGAAAGGCGATATTGGTTAGTACCTATATAACATAACTGTGTTAAGAAGGGCTTACTATGCAAGAAAAAAAGTATGAAACGATACGCTGCGAGGCGAAGAAAAATATTGCGAATGTGGTATTTAATCGTCCGGATGTGCACAACGCCTTTGATGATGTAATGATCCGCGAGCTGGCCGAGGTGTTCGATCAGCTGGCAATGCGATCAGAGGTAAGGGCGGTCGTTCTGACCGGTGAGGGTAAGTCATTCTGCGCGGGTGCCGATTTAAATTGGATGCGCAGGGTCAAGGATTATTCGTATGAGGATAACCTGCGAGAATCACTGGAGTTATCTGACATGCTCTACAAGATCTATTCTTGCCCAAAACCGACGATTGCGCGAGTTAACGGCGCCGCGATTGGCGGCGGCACAGGTCTTGTTGCTGTATGCGATATTGCTGTAGCTGCTCGCAGCGCCAAGTTCAGTTTTAGCGAGGTTAAGCTTGGATTGATACCGGCTTGCATATCGCCTTACGTTATTAAGAAATGCGGTGAGGGTAAGTGCCGCGAATTTTTCCTAACAGGCGAGAGATTGTCTGCAGATAAGGCGTTATCGGCCGGATTGGTGAATGCCGTGGCCGAGCTCGAAGGGCTTGATGTTGTGATCGATCAATACCTGGCGCAGCTAATCTCCAGTGGACCTGAAGCAATAGCAACGTGCAAGGAACTTCTACGCAAGGTACCGCAGATGTCATACGATGATTTGAAGAGGTACACAGCCGAGATTATTGCCCAAATACGCATTTCTGAAGAGGGGCAGGAAGGCATGGCAGCATTTTTAGAGAAGCGCAAACCTGAATGGACAGAATGAAGCGCTGGATCACGCCGCTCGCAGTAAACGCAGTAGCACTTCGTTCACAGTATCATTACATTTGCAGATAGAGGTCCGATACTGCGAAATCAACTAAAGTTGAATTGATACTGCGAAGCCATCATGGATGATACTGGATTGTGAGGAATTATGTTCAAAAAAATATTGATCGCAAATCGTGGTGAGATTGCTATAAGGGTAGCCAGGGCATGCAGAGAACTTGGCATTTGCCCGGTCGGAATATTTTCAAGTGCGGACGAGTATTCCAGACATCTGCGGCACATGGACGAAGCGTATCTCGTGGGTGATCCTCCTCCTCAGGAAAGTTATTTGAATATACAAGCAATCATGGCCGCAGCGGAAGAGGCAGGTGTTGATGCGATACACCCAGGGTATGGATTCCTTGCTGAGAACCCGAGATTTGCAGAGGCATGTGAGGCGAGTGGCATTGTATTCATAGGTCCTAGTTCGAAGGCGCTTGCTCTGGTCGGTGACAAAGTTGCGTCGCGGAGCACCGTTAAGAAGGTTGGTGTTCCCATCATACCGGGTATGCAGATTGCCGAAAGGGAGATGACTTCTTTCAAGAAAATTGCCGAGCAGGTTGGCTATCCGGTGATTGTTAAAGCCTCGATGGGCGGTGGCGGTAAAGGCATGCGTATTGTCCGCACCGAGAAGGAACTCGAGGCAAGTATCGAAGCAGGGAAGAGAGAGGCAAAGAGTGCCTTCGGTGACGAAACCGTCTATCTTGAAAAGTACATCGAAAGGCCGCGTCACATTGAATTTCAAATACTCAGGGACAAGCATGGAAACACGTTGCATTTGTTCGAGCGGGAATGTTCAATACAGAGGCGCCATCAGAAGATAGTGGAGGAGACTCCGTCGACTGTCCTCGATGCTGAGCTGCGTCAGCGCATGGGCGAAGCAGCCAAAAAGGTTATCGAGGCTTCAGAATATACCAACGCTGGTACCGTGGAATTTTTGCTTGATGAGAGCCGCAACTTCTATTTCCTCGAGGTCAATGCCCGAGTCCAGGTTGAACATCCGATTACTGAAATGGTCACGGGAGTTGATCTTGTCCGTCACCAGATAATGATTGCAGCGGGTTCTAAAATCGATCTTAAACAAAGCTCGGTCGAACAACGCGGTCATGCGATCGAAGCAAGGATCTACGCCGAAGACCCTGAGAATAACTTCTTGCCGTGTCCTGGGAAGATTCTTTTTTTGAATGAACCAGATGGACCCGGGGTGCGAGTTGATTCTGGTATATATCAGGGGTGGGACGTCCCGCCGTATTACGACCCAATACTGTCGAAGTTGATCGTCTGGGCAGAGAACCGCGACATGGCGATAAAGCGCATGTCCAATGCGCTGAATAATTATGTAATTCTGGGTATCAAGACAAATCTTGGTTATTTAAAACGTATCATGGGGACCGCAAAATTCATTGCGGGCGATTATCACACGCATTTCATCGATGATAATGCTTCTGAATTGCGCATGGCTGATGATAATATTCAGGCCGCTATTGCCGCAGCTTCACTGATAGCCATGGGCAGGAAAGAGGGAGAAAAAGCCCTTATTCAGAGTGGTGACATACGACGATCGACGACACCGTGGCAGGAGATCGGAGATTGGGAAATCTGCAAAAGATAAAGGACAACATATGATAAGGTATGTTTCTTTTGGTGAATAGGGTAATATGAAATATCACTTGCTGTATTTGAAAGAGAAATATGACGTTGATGTCCGCAGCGGGGAAGATGAATTGGTCGTAACAATAGGTGACCAAAATTACACGGTTAACGATTTCATCATGCGGGAAAACTCGGCCAGCTTTAGAATGAGAGACAAGACGTATAGAATATTTTTTGCGCGAGATAATGCGAAAATATACGTTTCACTCGGTGGTGAATACTTCACTCTGGAGTTAAGCAGCCGGGCAAAGTACGGCTCAGAAGGAGGAGACCAGCAAGGAGGTAATGTCATTACTTCTTCGATGCCGGGATTACTTGTCAAATTGCTGGTGAAGGTCGGAGAGAAGGTTAAATCGGGGGACACGCTCGCGATCGTTGAAGCCATGAAAATGCAGAGTGAACTCCGTTCACATATTGATGGCGAAGTGAAGAAAATCAACTTCAAAGAAGGCGATCAGGTGGACGCATTCGTACCGATTGTCGAAATTGAAAATTCGACAATGACATAATCGCAGTATTGCTTCGCCCGCAGGAGACGCAGTATCGTTACACTCGCAGTAATCGCTTGTTTCTTCGAAACATGAAGTTCAAATACGAAGAATTGGAGGTCTGGCAGTTAGCCATAGAACTGATAAAAGCTATGTATGTGCTGCTAGAGAAATTCCCGACAGACGAAAAATATGATTTAATCTCGCAGGGTAAGAGGGCTGTGGTGTCAATTGCCCTGAATATCGCTGAAGGTAGTGGACGGCACACTGATCGTGACTTCAGCCTCTTCATAAATAGGGCAACTACATCGTTGCTGGAGGTCGATGCAGTATTGAAGGTTGGAATTGAACTGGGATACATAACACCGCAGGATTATTCTATTATTGATCCGCTGATAGAGAACGAGTATTTCAAACTCATTGCCTTTGATAAGTCACTCAGGAAGGGCTCCAGTACAAGATGAAGGTATTCACATTGAATTCTTGTGAGGCAAACAGGAGCGGTACTGCGAGTCCCGTCTTTTCGGGACGATTTTGCGAATTCGGTTTGGCGAATGATACTGCGAGCAAAGTGATTTGGACGTAAGATATGCATTTCTTGGCAATAGTTGCCTCTGAAAGGCGTAACGGTAACAGCGATCTGATAGGTCGTCTTTCTGTGAGATACGCATTGAAATCCGGTGTAGATTCCGGTGAGGTAGCATATCTTAAGAATTTCAGGTTAGAACAGTGCCGCGGTTGCCTGAAGTGTCTTGAAAAGAAACAAAAATGCTGTATTGATGATGACCTTTACAGATTGCTCGATATCATCCAGGAGGCGGATAGGCTTCTGGTGATCGCACCGGTATATGTTCTTGGTATTCCGGGCAAGCTGAAGATGCTACTGGATCGATACCTGGCGATTGCTGGGTACCTGAGCGCGCAAAGTGTGGGGCCCGGAGCAAGCATTGGCGTCGCCGCGCTGCCTGATTGGCATCAATTCCAAATACCCCTCACGAATCTTGTGCTTCTCGCATTGGGCAGGCGTATCGCAGACAGTATTGTGCTCTACGGGGCAGGACCCGGCGAGGTTTTGCTCAATGGAAGTATCACAGAGCTTTCTGTGCTGGTTGACAATCTGATAAATTGTCAGAATGGAAAGTACGATTCGACCGTCGCACAGAGATGTCCGGTAGATTATAACTGTCTGTTTGAACGTATCGAGGGTGATCGATTTCGCTGCCCAGTCTGTCTCACTCCTGCCCGGTTGACTGACAATGGATATTACTTTGATGCCGACGATTTGAATTGTCATCGCTGGACAGGGCAGAAACTTCAAGAGCATTTTGAGAATTGGGTACTCAAAACAAAGCCCAGATTCAAATCCATGTTAAAGGACATAAT
Organism: candidate division WOR-3 bacterium; assembly: GCA_029858255.1. Classification (NCBI taxonomy): domain Bacteria; kingdom Pseudomonadati; phylum Caldifarciminota; species Caldifarciminota bacterium. The sequence goes on from JAOUFJ010000008.1 coordinate 29,087, forward strand.
AAAAAAGAAGAGAGAAATGGGGATTTGAGTGAGTTCCGAAGGTGAAAACAATATACACTTCGTGTGTACGCGTGACGAAGGTTGGCAGATCGTCGAGAAGAACAAAAGATACTGGTTATCGAACTGCGGCTGCCGGGAGCAGAGAGGGCGGTGCAAACGGTCCAGGATGGACATCTGCCTTGACTTCCAGGAACGTAATACAGGAGGGGGTTCAAATCTGCACGAGGTACGTAAGGAAGAGATAGAAAGAGTGTTTGCGGAAGCGAAAGAGAAGCATCTTGTGGTTAGGCCTTTCCGTGATGACCAAGACAGAACCCGGGTTGCGGGTATTTGTTTCTGCTGTGACGACTGCTGCGGATATTTCCTGGATCCGAGAGAGAAATGCGATAAGGGAAGATATAGAGAAACTACTGATTTAGATAATTGCACTCATTGCAGTGAATGTGTTGAAGTATGCTACTTCGGTGCACGTAGCATGGTTGATGGTAAATTGGTGGTTGCGGCGGACCGATGTTACGGTTGTGGTCTCTGTACCGACATTTGTCCGACAGGATGCATAGGGATGGTCGTCAGAAGTACGGTCACGAACAAAATAAAAAAGGAGGTTTGATGCCGTTCGAATTTATTATTGCTGAGAAGAAGGACAGAATAGGTTTTGTGAAAATAAACCGGCCTGATGTATACAATGCGGTCAACGTCGAAGCGATTGTCGAATTAGAGCATGCGGTGCAGACATTCAATTGCGATAAGGATGTTCTGGTTGTTATTATTACAGGAGAGGGCAAGGCCTTTGTTTCGGGATCTGATATTTCCCGACTTGCTCAGATGGAGTCGATTGAAGCTCGCGAGTACAGCCAGATTGGACAACGTGTGCTTTCTTTTATTGAGAACATGGAAAAACCTGTTATCGCAGCCGTGAATGGGTTTGCACTTGGTTCGGGGTGCGAACTTGCAATGGCGTGCGACATCAGGATTGCTTCAGAGAAGGCAAAATTCGGTCAACCCGAGGTAAAATTAGGATTGATCCCAGGTCATGCCGGCACTCAGCGGCTCGCGAGACTGGTTGGTTCCGCAAAGGCCAAAGAATTGATATTCACCGGAGAGATGATCGATGCCCAAGAAGCCCTCCGAATAGGTCTCGTGAATAAGGTTGTAGCACCCGAGGCACTGCTCGACGAAGCCACGAATTTGGCAGCAAAAATAATGGAGGTCGGACCGACCGCCGTGCGTTTTGCCAAAACGGTCATTAACCGGGGTGTTGATGCAAATTTGACGACAGCGACTTCATACGAGACCGAAGCGTTTAGTATTCTTTTCTCCACCGAAGAAGCAAAAGAAGGAATGAAAGCATTCCTGGAGAAACGAAAGCCTAATTGGTGTAAATGATTGCAGTTTTGCTGGAGTCGTGCAACATAATGTCGTAGCGCCGCAGATTGCTAGCTATTGACGATAAGCTGAAAAATACTGGCAATGTATAGACGATATGATAAAAGAGCTGAATCGGCTGACCGGTGGTAAGACAGAATTTTCTTAAGGGGTCGAGATATATATCAACTGTCTGGAAAGAAATTAAGGTACAATATAGTGTTTGTAAGACCTGAGAAAAAATATGGGCACACGTCATTATTTGAATGGAGTCTAGAAGGAAGATATCTGAAGCAGGTAGATAACATGGCACAAACAGCAATAAAGAATAAATCTGACGACTTCGCCTGCGCCGCAACCGATAAGCGGACAACGCCCGCCGTTAGACAGAACATCTTAATAGAGGTAAATAACTTATGAATTCTCGGAAAATGCCACTGTTGAAAATAGGCAATTTTGAGGCCAAGATACCGATTGTTCAGGGCGGAATGAGTGTTGGTATCTCTTTGTCAGGATTAGCTTCGGCTGTGGCGAACGAGGGGGGCATAGGAGTTATTGGCACTGCTGGAATTGGTATGCTCGAACCTGACTATGCCACAAATTTCAGGGAAGCGAACATAAGAGCTTTGAGAAAAGAAATAAGAAAAGCAAAGGAAATGACAAGCGGGATTATTGGAGTCAATATAATGGTGGCGCTCTCAGATTTTGATGAACTCTTGCTGGTGGCAGTAGAAGAAGGTGTGGACCTGGTTTTCGTCGGTGCTGGGCTTTTGCTTAGGAACCCAAAAACATTGCCTCTGGCAAGGTTAAGAGAGGTTGCGACCAAGATTGTTCCTATAGTTTCTTCTGCAAGAGCTGCAAGAATCACATTTGAAAGCTGGGCGAGAAACTGCGATCATGTCCCCGATGCCGTGGTTGTTGAGGGCCCACTTGCAGGTGGACATCTCGGTTTCAAGAAAGAACAGATTGACGATTCTGATTATGCGCTGGAGAAGATACTCCCTGATGTTATTTCTGTAATAAAACCCTTTGAGCGGCGGTATAATAAAGATATCCCCGTAATCGCCGCCGGAGGCATATACACCGGGGCTGATATTTATAGATTTATACAGTTAGGAGCCAGTGGAATTCAAATGGCAACCAGATTTGTCGCGACTCATGAGTGTGATGCCTTCATAGAGTTCAAAAAGGCATACGTAGTATGCAAAGAGGAGGATATTGTCATAATAGACAGCCCCGTTGGATTACCGGGAAGAGCGATACGAAACAAATTTATAAATGATATATTCGCAGGTATGAAAAAACCCTTTAAGTGTCCATGGAAGTGTTTGAAAACTTGTGACTTCAAAAAAGTACCATACTGCATCGCTCACGCACTAACCAATGCCAAGAAAGGAAAACTTAAGAGTGGGTTTGCATTTGCAGGCTCTAATGCATTCAGAGTAGATAAGATAATTTCTGTCAAAGAATTAATTGCGACCTTGTTGATGGAATATAAAACGGCGGCGTGCATATAAACCGCTTCGCTCAAAACCGTCTCTTGGTGTTTATTTGAATCTGTTTCAATCCGTTTGAATCAATTTTCCGTAGGAAAAGGAGGTTTGATGAACCTTGATGAGAGACTCCAGAATGTAACAATTATCGGTGCGGCCGGTAAGATGGGTAGTGGTATTGGTGTGCTTATTGCTCAGGAAATGGCCAGGCTGAAATTAATACCCGAAAACAAAAATAATGTCTACAGACTCAACTTAGTCGATATGAGTGAGCAGGCGCTTGATGGTCTCAGGGCGTATATGAAGGCCCAACTCGTGAAAGCGGCAGAAAAGTCGACTGTGCTGCTAAGGGATCTATATAAAGATAGAAAGGATCTGGTCGAGAACAGCGATATCGTAAATGCCTTTGTTGATGATTCTACAAGTGTCTTAAACTACAGTATCGATCTGGGTATTGCTGCGAAAAGTCATCTCGTATTCGAAGCGATATTTGAGAATGAAAAAGTGAAGATAAAGATCTACAAAAAGTTGAATAGAATGTGCGGCAAAGATACCCTCTATCTGACAAATACGTCGAGCATCCCAATCGGTTATCTAGATGAAAATGCGGGTCTTGGCGGCCGGCTCATTGGCTACCATTTCTACAATCCCCCGGTGGTTCAAAGACTGGTTGAAGTGATTACGGCCAAGGGCACGACTGAGGAGTTGAGAACTGCCGCGGGCGAACTCGGTAAGCGGTTGCGCAAGAAATTAGTGCCAGCAAATGATATATCAGGGTTTATCGGCAATGGACATTTCATTCGTGATGGTCTGTACGCAATTGATGAGGTCGACAGGCTGCAGGCAAAATTCCGTTATGCGGGTGCGATCTACGCCGTTAACAGGATAACACAGGATTTTCTTGTCAGACCAATGGGAATATTCCAGTTGATCGACTACGTTGGCATAGATGTCTTTCAGTGTATATTAAAGGTTATGCGCACCCACCTTCCTGATGATACATTGAGAAGTAGATTGATCGATAGGATGGTCAAGTATAAGGTTCTCGGTGGTCAGTATGCAGATGGTTCACAGAAAGATGGATTCCTGAAATACGAGAAGAACCGTCCCGTAGGTATTTATGACGTAAGAAAGAAGGAATATTTCTCTATTTCCGAAGATTGGAAAAAAAGAATAGAGAAGAAATTGGGGCCGCTGCCGGAGGGCTTTGTTCCATGGCGTGGCCTACTCATGGACAGCAACAAGGACGAGAAACTGAAGAGGCATTTTGAACAGGTGAAGAAAATGGATACGCCCGGTGGTGAACTTGCGTCTGCTTTTTTGAGAAAAACGAAGGAAATTGCAGAGGGTCTTGTTAACAGAGGCGTAGCTAATTCGAGCGATGATGTCAATGCTGTCCTCACGAACGGTTTCTTCTGGCTCTACGGACCGATAAATGAATACATTTAGATATGAAATCCGAAGCACGAAATCCGATTCCGCGGCTACACAAATCTCTGATTTGATTGTATATGCGAGAATACCCGTAAGGGTGAATTCTAAGTCTTCCACGGGGAATCTATGATTTGGCCATTGAATTCACTGTCCCGAGCGGAGCCGAGGGGAATTCGACTTTACAATTTAATAGGAAAGGAGTGTTAAATGTCTTTTTTTAGAAAGAAAGTCTATGCTTGTGCTGGCTTCTATACAGTTTCATTGGGCTCTGGTAGAAAGGAGTTTCACCCCAAGAAGCCACGCCCCGGTATCGAACATTACATCAAAGAAGCTGGACTTGGAGTGATAGACCAAATAAAGAACCCCGAACATATTGATGAGGGTGTTATCGGTAACTTCATTGCATCGAGATTCTGTCACCAGGGCAACCTTGGCGGATTTTTTCCGATGGTGCATCCTACTTTTCAGTACAAACCGTGCATGCGCGTTGAAGGTGCATGCGATTCAGGAGGCTTGGCGCTCGTTGCCTCGGTAAAGACAGTGCTTGCGGACATTGCCGATGTGGTCATGTGCTTGGGCGTTGAGGTCCAGAACACTGTCAAAGCAGTGTACGGTGCTGATTATCTTGCCGCTGCGGGATGGTATTCTGGCGAACGTAAGAATGGGCACGCGTACTTCTTCCCCGACCAGTTTTCTCAGCGAGCCGGTGCGTGTTTTGACAAGTTCGGATACGATAGAATCCGCCCCGGTATGGCACGGTGGTACGTGAATGCGATCGAGAACGCGCGTAAGAATCCCAAGGCACAGGAATATCACAATGCGAACAGCGATCTCTACGGGACTGGTATGACATCACCGAGCCCCAAGGCTTTTTGTGAACACATCAATGTTTTTGATTGCTCGAAGGTTTCTGATGGTGCTGCTGGGCTGATTTTCGCATCCGAACAGGGATTGGAGAAAATCGGCATCAGTAAGAGGAATGTGGTCGAGGTCGTTGGTTACGCACAGGTGCAGGATAATCTGACCACACCACCAACTGATTTGACAAAATTGGGTACATGCGAGATGGCAGCCAAACGTGCATACGAGAGAGCGGGTATACAACCCAAGGAACTGGGTGTTTTGGAGGTGCATGATTGCTTCACTGTAGCCGGTCTACTCGCTGTCGAAGCAGCAGGTCTTGCTGGTTATGGTGAAGGCGCGGATTTTGTGAAGGCAGGCAATACCAGCCTTAATGGTTTAATCCCTACGAATACTTCTGGCGGGTTAATAGGCTATGGCCACCCGACCGGCGCAACTGGCGTCCGTCAGGCAGTTGATATCGTGCATCAACTTTCAGGCAAGGCGGGTGAATATCAGGTGCAGGTAACGTCAGACCGCCCATATGGAATGCTTTCGAGCATGGGTGGGAACGACAAGACCGTCGTCGCCATGATTTTCAAGAAGACGGATTGAAGTAGCCGGAGTTTCGATGATCGTTGGGAGCAAATTCTACAGATTGAACGAGATTAATTCTACGAACGATTATATAAAGGAGATAATGGAGAATGCTCCTGAAGGTACGGTAGTCATAGCTGATACCCAGAGCTCCGGTAGGGGAAGTAAGGGACGTTCATGGTATTCACCCGAGGGTGGTTTGTGGATGTCTGTTTTGCTGAAGCATCATCAGAACTGTTTGATTTCCCTCATTGCTGGCGTTGCGATCTGCGAGTCTTTTTCCGCATACGGAATCGGAGCCAAAATAAAATGGCCTAACGACGTATTGCTTAACGGCAGAAAGATTGCCGGTATCCTGCCTGAGATCGTTGACGAGAATGTTATTCTTGGTGTGGGCATCAATCTTAATGTCCGGCAGTTCCCTGACGATCTGCAAGAAAAGGCGAGTTCGATATTCATTGAAACGAAGAAGCATCTTGACCCGCAGAGTTTCTACCACCGATTGTGCAAGTCTCTCGACGCTTACTACGCTATTCTGAAGAAGGAAGAGGTCGATACGCTGCTATCAAAGTGGCGCGAATATACGTTGATGCACGGTCGTGACGTGAGTATTGAACTGCCGGACAGATTGGTTGTTGGCAAAGTCCTGGATATTGATCGGCAGGGCGCATTGATCATAATGCGTGCCGATTATGGCATCGAACATATCATCGCGGGTGACTGTAGGTTGTTGAATTGAGTGGATTGCATTCTACACTTGGTTTCGATGAGGCTCGAAAATAAAATATGATACATATCTATACAGGAAACGGAAAAGGTAAAACGACCGCGGCTTTGGGCCAAGCAATGCGGGCCATTGGCCACGGTCTGAAAGTCCTGATGATTCAGTTCATGAAGGGTGAGGTCAATTACGGAGAACTTGAAGCAGCAAAACAACTATCTAACTTCACAATCGAACAGTTCGGGCGTCCCGATTTCGTAAATCCCGAAAATCCAGATGAAACGGATATCCGTCTCGCAAAAGCGGCACTGGCGAGAGCTACTGGCGCCGTGAATGGCCACCAGTATGATATAATAATTCTCGATGAGATCAACGTTGCTGTAAATTTTGGATTGATAGAGACCAAAGATGTGATATCACTTTTCAAACAGAAACCGGAAGATGTCGTGCTGATACTGACGGGTCGCTACATGCCCGAGGAATTTGCACCTTTTGCCGATCTGATTACCGAATGCAGAGAGGTTAAACACTATTTCAACAAAGGCGCAAAGGCGCGCGAAGGTTTTGAATACTAGGATTGACACAGCGGGTAAATTGCGTAGAATACTGAAGGAGGTTCAATGATAATCCCCGTTGAAGAAATATGGAAGAGATTTCAGAACAAGTACAAGGCTGTTAATGTTGCAGCGCTCGAAGCGCGGAAGCTGAAGGAAGAACAAGGTAAGGGTCTTGTGGATGAAAAGATGAATCCGATCCTTGAGGCCCTGCGGCGCCTGCTGAGCGATAAAATTAAATTTAGGGAATGAGAGTATTGCTTGGCGTGGCCGGTTCAATTGCTGCTTTCAAATCACTTGAACTGGCAAGATTGTTGAGAAAACATGGGGCTGAGGTTCGCTTTGTTCTGACAAAATCAGCGCTTGAGTTTATTACCCCGTTGAGCTGTCAAACCCTGTCTGATGAGGAAGTGTACAGCGACCAGTTCGTGCTGACCACTGGAATCAAGCATCTGAGCCTTTGTGAATGGGCGGATATTTTCGTCATAGCACCGGCAACTGCAAATATCCTCGGTAAGGCTGCATGCGGTATTGGGGATGATCTACTATCAACCTCATTACTCTCTTGTCAGAAACCTATCCTTTTTGTTCCGGCAATGGATCAGGGCATGTGGGATAACCTCATCGTTAAGGAAAATGTTGCTTTCTTGAAGGAACACGGTTTCAGTGTTCTCGAGCCGGGTGTCGGAGCGCTTGCCTCTGGCAAGATTGGCCGGGGCAGATTTCCATCGGTGAATATTATCTTGAAGAAAATAATGTCCGTAGTTGAAAAAAGGCGGGATCTAGAGGGCAGAAAATTCCTCGTGACCGGCGGTCGGACTGAAGAAGATATCGACCCGGTGCGGGTTGTGACCAATCGCTCGACCGGTTTGATGGCGGCTGAGTTAATGCAGGCAATATTTTGCCGCGGAGGTACTGGCAAGGCTATTATCGGCGAAGTGGCTTGCCAATTGCCTGATGGTATGGACATTACCAGGGTGCGGACGTCCGCTGAGATGTTGGATGCATTGCACGAGCATTTTGCGTGGTGCGATTGTTTGATCATGGCGGCTGCGGTCGGGGACTATAAGCCGCAAGCTCAGAGTAATGTCAAAATCCACGATGAGACATATGATCTGAACCTCAGGAAAAATGTTGATCTACTCAAGGAGATTACTAAGCAGAAAGGAAACCGGACCGTTGTTGGTTTTTCTCTCGAAGAATCGGATCAACTCGCTCGAGCGCAGCACAAGATGAATGCAAAGAATATGGATTTAGTCGTTTTCAATTCGCCAGCAGCAATTGGCGCAACACGGGCAGCCATGAGCATGTTGAGAGCGAATTCTGAAAGAGAAGATATGGGAGAACAGACAAAATGGCAGATCGCGAACCGTATTCTCGATGAATGCATTATGGTTATGGACAGCAAAACCGATAGGTAGATGGAAGAAAAGAGAGTACCACCTCATTCACTGGAAGCCGAAGAATCGGTATTGGGTGCGATACTGCTGGACCCGAACGCTTTGCCAAAGGCGATGGAAATTATTAGCGAGGAGCATTTTTACCAGGCGGCAAATCAGAAGGTATTTCGGGCGATCCTGGGTCTGTTCAACCGCAACGTCACTGCGGATCTTGTTACGGTTACGGACTGGTTGAAACAAAACAAGATGCTCGATGAAATCGGTGGGCCTGAGTACCTGTCGAATATTGTAGGCAACATCCTTACGACGGCGAATGTGGAGCATCACGCGCGTGTCGTTTTGGATAAGGCGATCAAGCGAAGCGTCATTCAGGTCGGTATGGAGATGCTGAAGAACAGTTTTGAGGACAATCAGACAGCCGCCGAACTTGTTGACTATGCACAGAACAGTGTTTTCCAGATCAAAGAGAAAGGCCTCAGAAAAGAACCGGTCAGTATCAGAGGTTATATCACAAAAATAATCGAAACCGCTGAATCGATGCGCGGTGCTCGGATGATTACGGGAGTCGAAACTGGATACTATGAACTCGATGAGATAACATCCGGTTTCCAGAAAGGTGATTTTATAGTCGTTGCTGGAAGACCTTCAATGGGGAAGACGGCGTTTGTCCTAAACGTCGCTTCTTATGCGGCCATAAAGAATAATGTCCCGACTGGGATTTTCTCGGTCGAAATGTCCGGGGAAGCTCTGGTACAGCGTTTGCTGTGCAGCGAGGCAAAGGTGAGTCTGAAGAATCTCCGCAGGGGGATGCTGCGTAACGAGGACTGGGTCAATCTTGCAACTGCCGCTGGCAATCTTGATAAGGCTCCGATATTGATCGATGATTCGGCCCAGATGTCGATATACGAGCTGAAAGCCAAGGCAAGGCGTTTGAAAGCAGATTATGGCATCGGGATGCTTATCGTTGATTATCTTCAACTCCTGGATGGCCCCAAACTGGCCAGGACTGTCTCGAGGCAGCAGGAGATTTCAGAAATTTCGAGAGCACTCAAAGCTCTCGCAAAGGAATTAGATTGTCCGATGGTCGTCGTCTCGCAGTTGTCCAGGATGCCTGAGCACCGTGAACATAAACGGCCAATACTGGCTGATCTCCGCGAAAGCGGTGCGATCGAGCAGGACGCCGATGTTGTTGTGTTCATCTACCGTGATGAGGTGTATGATCCGCAGACCGAGAAAAAGGGTGTTGCCGAGATCATTGTGGCGAAACAGCGCAACGGTCCAACCGGTATCATCGAGCTGAATTTTTTCAATGAATTCACCCAGTTTGCCAATTTTACACTGAGAGAAGAGGAATTGGTTGAGGAAGAACGTGAACCTTTTTAGCGCGATCGGCGATTTTTCGTCTTTTTTATTCCGCAGTGTTTTCATACCCTGGCAACTCCAGCATTCTAGATATAGAATTTTGCGTCAGGTTTTCGAAGTGGGGATCGGATCCTTGCCGATTATTCTGATAATTGCTGCTTTTGTTGGTTTGGTTTCAATAGTCCAGACTTCGTATCAGGTGGCGGGAACCGTGCCGAGATATATACTCGGCATGACGGTCGGCCGCATGGTGATGATCGAGCTGGGACCGATCCTCACCGCCTTGATGGTCAGTGGTCGCTGCGCATCCTCGATGGCTGCCGAGATCGGGACCATGCGTGTGACCGAGCAGATCGATGCGCTGGAGATCATGGCGATAAACCCGCACAGATTTCTCAGTTTACCGCGGATAATCGGTACTTTCATCGCGTTACCCGTGCTGACAGTTATCGCCGAATTTGACGCGCTGTTGGTCAGCGGTGCCTATGCACATTTTTTCCTGGATATACCTTTTGGTGTTTTTAACTACGGCCTGACTCATCTCTTCTATGCCAAGGATTTCTTCGGTGGTCTGGTGAAGTCGCTTTTCTTCGCCGTTGTGATAGCGACTGCCGGGTGCTATTTTGGCTTCAACGTCCGGGGTGGTGCACGAGAGGTTGGACGGGCAGCAACCTACGCCGTTGTTACTGCTTCGATCCTGATACTCACATTGGATTTTTTGATCGCTTTGGTGATATTCGGATGATCAGCATAAAGAATCTGTCGAAGGCTTTTAACTCGTTGATCGTACTCAATGATGTAAGTTTCTGCATCGACGATGGCTCTCTGGTTGTGATCCTTGGACCTTCCGGCACCGGCAAGAGTGTGCTACTGAAATCGATGTTAGGGCTTATGGCGGTCGATAGCGGTGAGGTTCTGTTTGATGGAAAATCAATACAGAATGCTACTGATAGAGAGATATATGAGATACGGAAACAGGTTGGTTTCGTGTTTCAAGGTACGGCGCTTTTTGATTCCATGAATGTTTCGGAGAATATCGCACTTCCCCTGCGTGAGCATACTACACTTTCGTCAAAGGCTATTCGGGAACGCGTGTGCGGTCTCCTTGAGGTAGTTGGCATGGAAGGCAAGGCGGGTCTTTATCCACAATCACTTTCCGGAGGGATGAAACGACTTGTCGCTATAGCACGCGCACTGGCGCTTGACCCTCGTTATTTGTTCTATGACGAGCCAACAACCGGGCTCGATCCAATAATGACGGATAAAGTTGTTGCCCTTGTAAAGAGCTTGAAAAAGAAATACAAGAATAGTGGTATCGTTGTGACACACGACTTGAGCACAGCCAGGGCGGTGGGTGATCAGATATACATGCTAAAGAAAGGGAAGATAACCAAGTTGACAAAGATTGAAAAGGAATTATATGACTAAAGGATTGAGGGAAACTTTCGTAGGTATTTTTGTCGTTGTTGGCATCATTGTCTTTATTGCCCTTTACACCTGGCTTTCCGGTAAGGTCTTTTTACGCAATACGTATGACGCCAGGGTCTATTTTGAGGATGTCGAAGGATTGAGGGTCGGCGATCCGGTCCTTGTTTATGGGATAGAGAAGGGCAAGGTAAAATCAATGCATATCGATAGCAGCCGCGTGCAGGTGATTTTGGCCGTGGACCGTGACGTGCGCCTTCCTGATGATACAAGGATTTGTATTCGCGCGGTCAGCTATGTTGGCGCGGACAAGTATGTTAAAATAACACCCGGAACAAGTGATAAGATCCCCGATGTCTACTATGGCACCGGCGGCTCGCTTGACCTCGAAGCGTTGGGCAGCCAGCTGGATAGTCTGATAACGACTTTCGGGAAGATCGAAATACCCGATCTGGATGAAGCGGTGCGGAGATTCTCAGCAGATCTCAGCAAAAGTCTGGGACGGCTTCTGTCGATGTTGGAGGATCCGGTAGACAAAATTGACATGCTTGCAGTTCGATTGGATTCCCTTACGATTCTTTTCAAAGGAGACGGCACAGTTGGCCGTCTGCTGAAATCCGACGAGCTCTATGAGGAGTTAAGGGAAACCAATCTTGCTTTGAAAACTCTCATTCAAGATATCAACGAGAATCCGAAGAAATATATAAACGTAAAGGTGTTCTGATTTCTCTGTATCTGTCAATTCCCCCCAGATGAAAACACGATTTGTTTGCCAGCATTGTGGCGCTTTTGCACCTAAGTGGTTAGGCAGGTGCCCGGAATGTGGGTCGTATGCCTCAATGGTTGAGGAAATAATCGAAAAAAGAAAAGTAACGGGAAAGGCAAAAGGCGCAGCACCGGTATCTCTGCGTGATATTCCTTTTGCAGAGAAGGATCGAAAGAGCATTGGCATCAAAGAGCTGGACAGGGTACTCGGAGGCGGTCTTGTTAAGGGTTCGTTGGTCTTGCTTGGTGGTGATCCTGGCATCGGGAAATCCACGTTGATGCTTCAAATTTCGTCACTCATAGCGCGGAAAAAGGGCCGTGTCCTGTATGCCAGTGGTGAAGAATCGCCGTACCAGATCCGGATGCGGGCCGAGCGGTTAGGAAGTGTTGATGCAGCAATAGATCTGCTCTCGGAGACCGATTTGGATTCCATAATTGAATCTGCGCGCAAATGCGATCCAGAACTTCTGGTGATCGATTCAATACAGACTACATACAAGACAGGGCTTGCTTCGGCTCCAGGTTCAGTAGCTCAGGTACGGGAGTGCGGCGGTGATTTGATGCGGTTTGCCAAGGAGAGAGAAATAACAACAGTTTTGATAGGTCATGTAACAAAATATGGTGTAATTGCCGGTCCCAAGACGCTAGAGCATATTGTAGATACCGTCCTTTATTTCGAGGGTGATAAAGGCCAGCAATACCGTATCCTGAGGGCAATAAAGAATCGTTTTGGCTCGACAAATGAAATCGGTGTATTCGAGATGACCGAACAGGGGTTAAACGAAGTGGTTAACCCATCCAGTCTTTTCATATCCGAATCGGTCGCATCGGGTTCTGCAGTAACATCGGTCATGGAAGGTACGAGGCCTCTGTTGGTCGAAGTGCAAGCACTGACCAGCCCGGCGTCTTTCAACTATCCCCAGCGCGTGGCGACGGGTATTGACTACAAAAGGTTGGCAATGCTTCTTGCGGTATTGGAGAGACGCGTGGGCATTGGTGTGCACGGTATGGACTGTTTTGTTAACGCTGTTGGCGGCATCAAGATTAACGAACCCGGATGCGATCTCGGTCTCATTCTTGCCATTGCTTCTTCGGTGAAAAACAAAGTCATTGAAAAGGGTACTCTGGTAATAGGCGAGGTGGGTCTTGGCGGTGAAGTGAGAGCGGTCTATGGGGTTGAATCAAGGTTGAAAGAAGCTGAGAAGCTGGGTTTTAAGGTCGGTATCATTCCCGAGAAAAACAAACATGGTTCAGGAAACTTCAATATGAAACTTGTGGGTGTTAGTGATGTGAAAGAGGCTGTGAGAATTGCGTTGGTTTGAAGCTTATTATTGAGTAGGAGGAAAAATGCTTTTTTTTAAGCGCGAGAACAAATATGTCCTGGATTCTTCAAGCATTCTTGATGGCAGGATAGTTCAACTGTTCAGCAAAAGATTCTTTGAGGGTAGAATTATTGTTCCTCAGCTTGTGCATGATATCGTGCAGAAGGCAAGCGGTCCCAATTTTGAGAAGGTATTCAATTCATTGGCAAGCAACGTGCCCATCGAATATGTATTGGATAAAGGTAATGGGTTGATTGAAGAGATTTGCGTTCTTAGCATCGCCAGTAAGAAAAAGGCGAAGGTATTCACAGCATCTGATGAACTCTGCAGGCATGCAAAATCCTATCCTTTGGTCAGGGTGATCGATATAAGAGATCTTTATCGGACCCTAACCCCCATATTTATTCCCGGTCGTCTGATCGCGGTCAGAGTCCTCAAAAAAGGTTTGCGAGCCAACGAAGGCGTCGGTTACATAGAAGGAGTTAAGATTGTGGTTGAGAATTCGGCCAAGTATGTGAACCAGGTCGTTAATGCCCGTGTGCAAACGATGATCACGTCGGACAAAGGTAGTTTGGTTTTTTGCAGCATCGAAGAGGATCCATCAAAAAAGATGGTGCAGGGGCGGGACGACTCTTCACTCGGGGGACCTCGGTAATGGAGTATCTTGACGGGTTGCTCGAGAAGTTGACCCTGGCCATTGGCGTCGGCTATGGGGGAGATATTTCTGATGTGATCCTTCAGTGCCTCGATGCTGAAAATATCCCCGCGGTACTGGAAAAAGACGGCAGTGTCAGTGCCCACCTGAAAGGTGGAGGAAAACGTGGTGTTATGCTGGCGTGTCATGCAGATGAGATAGGATATATGGTGTCGAGGATCGATGTGGAAGGGCGTATATTTCTAAGCGAGATAGGAGGTACCGATGCGCGGATCCTTCCGGGGCAGGAAGTGATAGTCACGGGTAAGAGGAGGCTGAGCGGTTACATTGCCGCAAAACCCCCGCATCTTCTCTCGAAGGAGGACCGTGAGAAAGCCCCTCGTCTCGAGGATTTATTTGTTGATACTGGACTGGCGCCTTCGGTAGTAAAGACGGATGTTCGAATAGGTGATTATGTTACGTTTGCCGGCCTGTACGGGAAATTGCCGGGCGATCTGCGGACGGTAAAAGCGCTGGACAACCGAGCGAGTGTTGCTTGCGGCATTTTGGTACTCAAGGAGTTGGCAAAGAAGAGAAGCGGTATCGACGTGTATTTTGTTGCCACCAGCCAGGAAGAATACACGGGGCTGGGAGCGAGGATTCATGCTTACCGCCTGCCGATTGAATACGGTATTGTCGTTGATGTCTCTCATGCAGAACATCCAGACCTGAAAGATTATGAATATTTTCCATTGAACAGCGGTCCTACTATACTGCGGGGCGCTACGATACCTGCAGGTCTCTTCGAGCGGCTTACGAAAACGGCAAATAAATTGAAGATACCATATCAGATAGAGGCAGTACCAAGCGTGACCGGTACTGATGCAGATGATATCGCGTTCAATCGCGATGGCATACCTACATGCGTTTTGAATATACCATTGCGTTATATGCATACGCCGATTGAAGTAGTATCCTTGAAGGATATTGAACGGACCGCCACATTGATTACACAATTCATAAGAGGGTTCAATTAATGTACGCTTCGTGATGTGAAATGGTTGTGAAGGAAACGGGCTTAGTCCATATCATGCTGGACTAAGCCTTTTTTTTGGGTGAGTCGTCCATTTCTTGACTTTGTCACTATCTTCTATAGAATAGAAAATGGCCAAGATTAGAATCCTTTCCGCTGATGTACGCGATAAGATCGCGGCCGGCGAGGTCATTACGCGGCCAGTTTCAGTGGTGAAAGAATTAGTCGAGAACGCTTTGGATGCCAGTGCCAGGAAAATCGAAATCGAAATCAGTGATGGCGGTAAAACAAAATGTCTGGTCAATGATGACGGATCCGGCATGGGCAGAGAGGATGCGCAGCTCGCGCTTGAAAGGTATGCAACAAGCAAGATTGGATCACTGGATGATATGGAGCGCGTCAGGACATATGGTTTTCGAGGGGAAGCACTCGCAAGTATTGTTCAGGTCTCGAAATTCGAGATAGAAACGTCCGATGGTTTGGTGGGAACCAAGATCATTGCCGAAGGGGGGTTGATAAAGCGTATCCTCGATTCAGAAAGGCCCCAGGGAACAAGGATAAAGATTGCCGACCTCTTTTTCAATTTACCCCCTCGGTTGAAATTCATGAAGTCTGCAACGTGGGAACGGCGTTTGATTGCCGATTTGATAAGTAGCTATGCAGTTATTTCTCCGGATATATCATTCTATCTTGGGGACGATGGCCGAGCGATACTGAACGTGACCGGAGTAAATTCCACCCTCCAGAGAGTCAAAACCCTATTCCCGAGAAGAATATCCGATTCCTTGGTTGAAGTTGATTTCCAAATTGGGGCTACACACATTGCCGGTGTAGTATCGCTACCTGGCATGACTGAAAAACATCAGCTTAAATATATATATGTGAATTCAAGGCCTGTGAAGTATCCTCGCATCTATCGTTCATTGATCGAGTTATACCAGGACCCTCAATATCCGCCTGCTTTCGCGGTGAACATCATGGTTGACCCCAAGTCTGTTGACGCGAATGTTCATCCAACAAAGAATGAAGTCAAGTTGAGTGACGAACGGTACATAGTGGATCTGCTATGCCAGGTGGTCAGGCGTGCGATATACAAGAAACCGATGAGCGTGGAGTACGACAGTACTGAGCAGAAAGGTAGCCCTGCATTGGTTACAAAAGGATTTGTTCAAGATACTATTTTGCCTTATGGCGAAGGACAGAGATTCGAAGCCGGCCGAACGACTGAAGAATTTTGGCAGCTCCACGAGACTTATATACTAGCCCAGACCAAATCCGGCATGATCATTGTCGATCAACACGTGGCTCATGAACGTATCATCTATGAGTCCATAATGCGGGGAAAGGTGCAGTCGCAGCGCCTTCTTTTTCCTATTACGATAGACCTTACTCCAGAAGAGTACAGGATCTATGAAAAGACGAAGCATGCCCTCACCGATATGGGCATTGAATTCAAAGAGTTCTCAAGTCGCACAATTGTCATCGACAGCCTACCATCAGATGCACACATAAATCGCGAGGAGATCGCGGGTATTTTTGGGGAGCTTAGTTCAATAGGCGACCTGATCAAAGAAAAGGCGGAAATCGCCCGCGTTGTCGCATGCCGTGGTGCGATCAAAGCAGGGCAGAGACTTTCGTCTGTCGAAATGCAATCATTGATAGATCGGCTGTTCGCTACGGAGAATCCCTATACATGTCCTCACGGTCGTCCGATCGTATTAAGGTGGACGATAGAAGAACTGGCACACAAGTTTGGACGAGGGTGAACGTTTTACATTGACAGCAGATACAATTTCCGTATAATCATCCGATGGCAAGATTTTTCATCGAGGGAGGTAAACGACTCTCGGGTGAAGTTAACGTATCCGGTGCCAAGAATTCAGCTTTGCCAATAATCGCGGCTACGCTTCTGACTGACAAAAAAGTAACACTGAAAAATATACCTGATGTCTTTGATGTCCGAACCATGCTTGAGCTGGTGACTCATCTTGGGGCGCGTGTCGAATTCAGAAGAAACACTCTAGTAATACATACACCGAGGGTAAGGCGGTTGGAGGCGCCGTATGACATCGTTACTAGAATGCGCGCATCATACTACGTCCTGGGGGCATTGATTGCGCGCGAGAAGAAAGCCATTGTGGCAATGCCTGGTGGTTGTGCGATAGGCCCGAGGCCAATTGACCTGCACATCAAAGGTTTCAATACCCTTGGTACGAAGATCGCTATCGCCGATGGATATATCAATGCGGATGCGCGCAACCTTCGCGGGCAGAACGTAGATCTGCAGGGACCGAAAGGCACTTCAGTTGGTGCTACCATCAATGTTATGCTGGCTGCAAGCGGCGCACGGGGGAAAACAGTCATAAGCCCGGCTGCGGCCGAACCTGAAGTGATCGACGTTGCGAATTTTCTCAAAACACTGGGTGTTGAGATTGATGGACAGGGGAGTCATGAAATAACGATAAGGGGCTGTGACTGTTTCAATAGCGGGGTCGAGTACAAGATCATCCCCGACCGTATTGAAGCGGGAACGTTTGCCGTCGCTGCGGCGATAACCCGGAGTAATATATTGATAAAACGAGCAGTTCCTGAACATATGACGAGTTTCCTTGAGAAGCTGCGCGAGATTGGCTTAGTTGTGAGAGAAACAGATGATGGCATCGCAATAAACGGTGGTGGGCAGAGAAAAGCCACGAATATCTTTGTCGCACCGTACCCCGGGTTTCCAACTGACATGCAGGCACAATTCATGGCTCTGCTGTCGACAGTTCCTGGTACAAGTACGATCAAGGAATCGATATTCGAGAATCGTTTCATGCAGGCTATCGAGTTGATGCGAATGGGTGCGAATATCACTATTGAGGGTGACACTGCTGTTATCAAAGGAGTAAGAAAGCTTTCTGGTACGCAACTCATGGCATCAGATCTCCGTGCATCCTCGGCACTCGTGTTGGCCGGACTTGCGGCCGAGGGGACCACCGTGGTTAGACGGATATACCATCTTGATCGCGGCTATGAAAAATTCGAAGTGAAATTGCGCAGACTTGGTGCAAGCATACGTCGTGGAAGATGAAGGAAAAACAGAAGAAAATTGTGCGCATTGGTAGCGTGAAGATCGGAGGTGGATATCCAATTGCGGTACAGTCGATGACCAAGACCAAAACGGCTGATATTGCTAAAACCGTTAACCAGATCAGACGGCTGCAGAGGGCTGGTTGTGAGTTGATTCGCTGCGCAGTTGTTAGCCGTGATGATGTCGCGGCACTGAGACAGATCAAGAATTCTGTGACTATCCCGGTGATTGCGGATATACATTTCGATTACCGCTTGGCCCTGGGCGCGATCAAAGCCGGGGTCGACAAGATAAGAATAAACCCGGGTAACATCGGTGACCGTTGGAAAGTAGACGAGATCATCAGGCACGCTAAGGCGAGTGACATTCCAATCAGAATAGGTGTCAACTCGGGCTCGCTGCCTAAAGAGATACTGGCGAAGCATCAACATCCGACCGTCGATGCTATCGTCGATTCGGTAAGAGCGGCAACGGGAGTTTTCATAGAGAATGATTTCACCCAAATTGTTATCTCCGCGAAAGGTGTTGATGTGCGTGAGACGATTGAGGTATATAGAATATTGAACGAGCAGTTTGCTTTTCCACTTCATATAGGCATTACGGAAGCCGGATTGCCGTTATGGGGAGCGGTCAAAAGCGCGGTGGGTTTGGGCATTCTTCTCTATCATGGTATCGGTGATACAATAAGGGTGTCTTTGACTGCCGACCCCGTGCGCGAAGTCGTTGCAGCCTATGTTGTACTTAGCGCGCTGGGAATAAGACATAGAGGTCCGATTCTTGTCAGCTGCCCGATGTGTGGTCGATGCGAGGTGGACATGGAGCATATTGCCCGTGATGTTGAGAGACGCTTGAAAAAGTACGGTTCTTTTATGAAGGTAGCGGTCATGGGTTGCGTTGTTAATGGCCCTGGCGAAGCTCGTGAGGCTGATTTCGGCATTGCATGTGGTAAGGGAATCGGTGCCGTTTTTGCGAAGGGGAAGGAGATCCGACGCGTGAAAGAAAGCAAACTTGTTGAAACACTCTTTGAGGTTATCGATGAGAACATTGATAATTGACAACTATCTTCCGAACTCGCCGCAAGTCGAGAATTTGTATAACGTTCTAAAGGATATAACAGTGCATACCGTCGAGATCAAAGATTATTCTGCAATTCCTCCGGGAGAAGAATTCAAACTCTACGATGTGATCGTTCTGTCGGGTTCGCAGCGTAAGCTTGCCGAGCCTGGTATCATGGATACTTACGCTTACGAAGTAGATTTCATCAGGTCGACTGAAAAACCCATGCTGGGCATATGCTTTGGTCACCAGCTTCTGTCGATGGCGTTCGGAGCGGAAGTCATTGATATGGGGATGAAGGTAGAGGGTTATTACATGGTGGAACGAACGAGTGACAACGAAATCTTTGAGGGTCTGCCAACAAAATTTCTCGTGCTTGAATCACACGAGGAAATGGTGGTCGATGTGCCGTTTGACTTTGAACTACTCGCCGGTTCTCCGAATTGTCCGATCGAAGTGATGAAGAGTGGGAAATCACCGATTTATGGAGTGCAGTTCCACCCGGAAAGATTTGACCAGGAGCACCCGGCGGGTAAGTTGATACTAGAGAATTTCTTCAAGTTAGCAAGTTGGTATACCAAGTAAAGGGGTTGGGACTATGAAGAGGGACATTGATGCATTGATGAAGAAGATGAATGTTGATGCGATATATGCAGAGGGACATGCCAGTCGAGATACAAATATGTACTACTTATTGAACGGAGCGAACATATTCGCGCACTATATTAAGAAACGGGGAAAACCCGCTTACGTCGTTCACGCGCCGATTGAACGAGAAGTTGCGGCAAAATCCGGCCACCGTCTGATCAACATAAACACATATGACCGCCAAAAGTTACTTGAGAAATACAAAGATTTTCAGAAAGCGAATGCGTACTTCATTGCGAAATTGTTCGATGACTTGAAGGTAAAGGGCAGTGTCATATTCTACGGCAATTTTCCTCTGGGGGATGGCTACAAGTACATGAAGCACATACTCAGGTTCAACAAGGACGTGAGATTGCATGATGGTGATGAGAGAGGATTGATTACTTGTGCTCGTTTGACCAAGGGCGAAGAGGAGATTGCACGGATCAGGAGAGTACGCGATGCAGTGATCCGCTCGTTCAATGCAATGTTGGCTACCGCCCGCAAATGCAGTATAAGAAACGGTTTTCTCATGGCGGAGCGCAGGCGTAAACTCTTAATAGGCGATCTCAGGCGTGTTGTCAGACGCGAATTGTTTGCGCATGGCGTCATCGATTCTGGTGGTTTGATCATTGCCCAGGGCCGCGATGCAGGTGTTCCTCATAATAGCGGCCGCGACCGTCAACCGGTTAGAGCCGGGGTGCCGATAGTGTTTGATATTTTCCCGCAGGAGATTGGCGGCGGATATTTCTTTGATTTTACAAGAACCGTATGTTTTGGTTCCGCACCGCAACCTGTGAAAGAGCTTTATAAGACGGTTTCATGTGCTTATGATTATGCGTGTAGCCTGCTGAAAGTAGGAAGTAAAACACGGGACATTGAGCAGAAGGTTTGCGAATTCTTTGAAAGGAAAGGGCATAAGACGTTCTTGAGCAATACTAAGACACAGGTTGGCTACTGCCACTCACTCGGTCATGGTTTGGGCTTGAATATCCACGAAAGTCCTTACTTCAATGTATTCAAGACGAACAAATATCGCATCGAACCGGGTATGGTATTCACGATTGAACCCGGATTGTACTATCCCGAGAAAGGTTATGGCGTAAGGATCGAAGATGTCATTCATGTTACGGAGAAAGGTAAGATCGTTAATTTGACAAAATATCCTCGCAGACTCGTTGTGCCGATTTGACCGAATATAATACAATAATAGCAGATTTCCAGAATCATCTACTCGCGCAGGGTGATGAGTTAGCGACAATGCGTGCGTATCAATACGACCTCAAGCAACTTAATCTTTTCTTGGAACAGGGCGGTAAGCAATTCTCATCGGCCACGGTCCGAGATCTAAGGGCTTTCGTACACTCGCTCTCGGATATGCATCTCAGCGCGGTTTCGATCAACCGCAAGATATCTGCCATCAAAACTTTCTATCGATTCTTGCTGCAGAACAAAACTGTGTGTGAGAATCCTGCGGAGGAACTGGAATTGCTGAAAACAAGGCGCAAACTTCCGCTTGTCCTTTCGGTGGATGAAGTCAGTGCTATCGTAGAAGCGGCTAGCAAGAAGACTCCGCTCGGGCTGCGAGATCGGGTATGCCTGGAGTTGTTATACTCTTCTGGCTTGAGGATTTCCGAATTACTTTCTTTAAAGCTCAGTGATGTGCAATTGAATGAGAGACTACTCAGTGTTATCGGTAAGGGCAACAAGCAGCGTCTTGTGCCTTTCGGCAACAAGGCCAGGGTGGCGGTCGACGATTATCTCCTTGCTGGCAGGCCTTCCATTCTTAAGAACAAAACATCTTCCGTTTTTATCCTCAACGCGCGCGGCAGAAAACTGTCACGCATGGGTTTTCTGAAGATTTTGCGGGGCTATTGGGTCATGTCCGGGGTCAGGAAGAGAGTAACACCCCATACGTTTCGCCACTCGTTCGCCACCCACCTCCTGGAAGGAGGCGCCGACCTGCGGGTCGTACAAGAGCTATTGGGTCATGCCGACATCTCGACAACACAGATATATACTCATATCGACCGAGAGTACTTAAAAGAAGTACACCGTTTGTATCATCCGCGAGCTTAGCGGCGCACCTCGGTCGAATTATCGGTGATTTTCACTTTAGGTGGTAATAATTAGATGTAATTTTGTCTCAAAATCCGTCATTGGACATGCGTTATTGACTTTTCGTGAATAACGAATATACTCTGATTACGATGCGGGAGTAGCTCAGTGGTGGAGCATCACCTTGCCAAGGTGAGGGTCGCGGGTTCAAATCCCGTCTCCCGCTTTTTGAACAAAATCGCGTGCGTTTTCCGTGTACTCATTTTCCTGGCTGCACAGAGTAAGGCGGTATAGCCAAGTAGCAAGGCGGCGGTCTGCAAAACCGCTATTCGCCGGTGCAAATCCGGCTGCCGCCTTTTTTCATTTTGCACATAGCAAATCCTCCCATTAGCAGTTTTCTCTGTTGAATATTGACACCGGATTGTCATCTTGTATAATTGCGAAAAAGGAGGAGTATGGCACTAGTATTATTGTTTCTTCAAATCACTGGCTCGGGGTTTACCGCAACCAACCCTGCAGTCATCCGCGGCGCCGGCGGTCCGGATGCGTACGGCTACCGGTGGATTGATAGTGATACGGTTGCTCCGGGCGCGCCGACTTACAGTTGGATAGATATTTCGACGATCGGCACTCAGGTGGCCGGGCTCGGTGATGACAATGTCGTCGGGCCTTTCGACATAGGGTTCGATTTGCCCTACTATTGGTATACGGTGAATTCTTTCTTCGTAGGTTCAAACGGTTATATCGCGTTTGGCGATAACTTCCTCGAGGCGTCTCCGTTTCCAACAATGCCCAGCACTGCCCGTCCCAATAACGTTCTTGCTCCGTTCATGTCGGATCTCGACTTCAGCGTCGGCTCACCGGCTTGTTACTACTGGACAAATGTTGCGCAGGACACTTTTATTATCGCGTACCACAATGTTCGTTTCTGGAACAGTCCTACAAGCTTGAACACGTTCGAGATCATCCTCTCACGGGCTGATAGCTCGGTTCGCTTTCAGTACGAAACACAGCAAGGCTTGCCGTCGGGTGGCTATGTAGACGGTCTCACTGTCGGCATAGAGAACATTGCCGGTGATGTTGGTCTCCAGTACAATCATGACCAATTGCCAACTTATAACGCAATTCATAACACTCTGGCGATCCTTTTCTATCCGCCCGACAGCACATCGTACGAGGTCCATGATATTGGCATCACAAAGATAATGAATGATGTATCCGGCGGGTTTTTCCTCTACAACGGCGATACCGTGGAATGCTGGGCATTGGTCAAGAATATGGGTAACCAGACCGAAACCGGGGTCAATGTCTATTGCCAGATACGAAATGCAGCTAATACACTCGTCTTTGCCGATACCATGGCAATATCGTCGATCGATCCTGGCGATACTGATTCGTTGGTTTTCGCACCTGGTTGGTCGACTACAACTGATGGTCTCTACCGGATGAAAATAAAATCAATGCTCGGTGATATGGTGCCTAATAATGATTCGATCATGCTTGAATTCCGTGTAGTTACCTATCCTGTTGAACTGATGTATGATATCGGTTTCGCCCACACTGGTTTTGCCTGGAATGGTGTAAATTCCGGCTACGGCATGAGGTTTGTGCCCCCCGTGTATCCGACGAAGATCAACACGGCCAGGTTCAATGTCAATTCGGTCACCGGTACTCCGATCGTAACCGTTCAGATCCTTGACGATGACGGACCCGGCGGTATTCCAGGTACTGTACTTTATGAAACGGCACAGCCGGTGGCTGCAGCGCAATGGTATGATATAGATGTATCCGCACAGAATATCGAGATCACAGATGGGGCTTTTTACATTGGATGCATAACAAATACAGCTTCGGCGCCGTATTTTGGCATGGACACAATGCCGCTATCTGGCCGTCAGACCTGGGAGTACACCGGTGTTTGGGCACCGTATCGGGAGAATGAGACGCACGATGTGTTGATCCGTGCCATGGTCGGTTTTGGTACGGGAATCGATGAGTACGAGTTGCTGCCTGGTGTTAACGCCACTGAGATCGTCGCGCTGCCTAATCCTTTTGCCATAAGGACAGCAATAAACGTGCCGCCATTTCATAATAAGGTTGATATTTACGACGCGGCGGGCAGAAGAGTGCGGACGTTGAGCGCTGAGAATGGTATTGCTTATTGGCATGGCGACAACGATTCAAAACAGAAACTCAGTCAGGGCATCTATTTCGGCGTTGTCGGTGATAAAATGGTTAAGATAATCTTACTGAAGTAGACGGTATATTTACTGATCATCAAGGGGCAAGGCACGCTGAGTGTTTTGCCCCTTTTTTTGTTGTTGTTGGTTGAGTTTGTTCAGATCAGCGGATTTTGATGATCTTGACCTTAGTCTGATTTTCGTCGACCACAAAATAAACGCCAGGTGAAACCGGTTCGTGCTGAATCCGTCTGCCGGATATATCATATATGATTGTATTTCCTTTATTCATGAATTGTTGTAGCGATCCTGCGATAATCGTTGGGCCGGAGTAAATCTTACATGCATGAGGTTCTCGCGATTCGTGAATAAACGTAGGGGTGTCAAGATTTCCAAAGATATCATAGCTATTGATGTTGTACTGCATCCACACTGCCAGGCAATTTTCGGAGCCGATGGCGATATCCGGGCTCGATCGGTCTCCGCTCACGGGGTCGGATATTTTGAAATTCGAACCGAGCAGCTGCCCATCGGTCGAGATCCTTTGCCCGTAGATATCTCCGTTCTGGCTCCACACGGTAAGGAACATATTATCGCCGGTGACTCTCTGCATTGACTGGTAGCCGGGTCCGACTGCGATCGGTATTACATCGTTGATCAATGTCCCGCTGGTGTCGACTATTTGACCGAACACCTCATCACCGGCATAACTTGTTTGTTCATTCCAAACGATCAGATAACGTCCATCGGCGTACGCAATATCCGGAGTGTAATAATGGTTCGTTTGTGATAGTGTTATTTCGAACGCATCACCGATGGGTTGTGCCTGGTCATTCAAAAATCGTCCGAAGACCCCATATGGTTCATCGTACGCATACCACACAGCAAGACAATGTCCATCTCCAAAACTGACGCTCGGATGGTATTCCAGATAGGAATCTTTTCCGAAGAGTATACCTGAATCGAGCACGGCTCCTTGTGTTGTGACTCGTGCGGCCCTGACTTTATGCATTCCGCCGAAATCACCTTCAGACCATACAACAACATAATGTGACCCGTTGAAGACAATGTCAGGCTCCCTTTCGACCCCTATGTCGTTTTTGATAGGCACCGAACTGATCGTATCGAGGTATGGAGTGACACGCACCCCCATTATGTTCCCGGAACTTCAGCAACTGTCACGGAAGACAGCGAGAAAATTCTGTCCATCGAATGATGCTCTGACTCCGTGAGTTGTGACACCGTGGTAAAGAAAACGGCCATCCGTATCAAGCACCGTTCCATCTGGGCGCACGCGCGCAGCGAATATCGAACCCCCAAACGTCAAGTCAGACCAGAACGCGTAGTATGTACTCTCCGCAAAGATAACGCTTGGATAATACTGAAATTCGGTGTGCTGGCAGATGGGAAAATCGGCTGCCAGAAGGATTGGCAATAGATAGTTGGCGATCATGCAAAAATGATTCCGGGAAGCACCATATCGATGGTGCCACGAACCGTGCTCACGGTGGACTGTTGACCAGAAAAGTGCATATCACTGCACGACCACAACTTTTTGCCGTGCTACCAATTTATCCTTTTCATAGATGTTCATGAAGTATACGCCCGGTGTGTTTATGTTCACTCTTTGGTTCCTCTGGTCAACCACCAGTCGGCCCGTGATGTCATAGATCTTAATACGAATATCGCCGATGTTCAATCTCACTGCGAAGTTACCACGATTAGGATTTGGTAATTTCAGTATGTCATTGAGTTCGGTTTTTACTATCTCTTGAATTCCGGTTCCCGATGTGTTGAGGAAAAGAAAGTTCCCGCGGCTGGCATGCCAGTTCGTCACGATCAGATCGAGATCGAGAGAGTAGGTGTAATCGACCCACAAGGTCTCGGGTTGTGTAATGATATCGGCAACCGCGATCCATCCGTCCACGTACGAGAAGCAATATTGGTCAAGATCGAGTGGTCCGGTGTTTCTTCTTACCTGAATGACACTTTTGAGCCATCTGTTCTGCAGATAGAATGTCCTTGAAGTGGCATCAACTACATGTATTTCATCGGTTATTGTTGTGGGTAAGGTGTTGTCGATATCACCAAAGCTGATGTTCTCGCAGACCAGGTGGTAAATGCTGGTAGGGATCCATTGCCATGAAGGTGTCTGTGGCAGCGAGCCGGAAGTGTTCTCAAAGACCTTGATCGACTCCCACCATCCTCCTGCGGCCAGGTCCAGATCACCGTCCCGGTCAACATCTCCCAGGGCGACGCATGAATAGTAATTGAGGTTCTGACTGGTCCATACCGGGAGAGTATCGAGGGTTGTTCCACTATTGAGGTATAGCTCACAATTGCTGGTCCCGCCGGTCTGGGCATTGTTTGCACACACTAAATCGAGATCGCCGTCGTTGTCGATGTCGCCAAAAGCGATCTTCAATGTGCCCAGGCTGTTCGCGGATTGCCAGAAGGGAATGGTATCAAGATTTCCACCGTTGTTCAGGTATATGAGATTCTTGCGATGGTGCCCGGCAAGAACAAGGTCCAGATCACCATCCATTTCAATGTCGACCCACGCTACGTCGTAAAAATAGGACGTTATATTGCTTTCCCAGCACGGTAGTGTATCAATGGTTCCGTTATGGTTCAGATAGACTTTTGCACGTTGGAGGCTATCCGTGTACTCTTCGCCGCAGGCGACAGCAAGGTCGAGGTCGCCATCACCATCCACGTCACCGAAGGTGCAGGCAAAAGAGTTATCGAGGTCAGATGGCTGCCAGGCTGGTGTCTGCTGGAAGGTACCCGCTTGGTTGTAATAGATCTTGTCGTATTGTGGCGTAGAAGGATCACCGTAGTTTGCCACTGCAAGATCAGGATACCCGTCATAGTTTATGTCGCCTATGCTTATGTGTGCGTTGTACCCGATATCTGATGAAATCCACGATGCGATTCTTTCGAGAGTGTCGGTATCGTTGTAATATACGCGATTGGGATCTTGATCCATATCATTGCCATTACCCGTTATGAAGTCAATGTCTCCGTCTAGATCGATATCGACAAGTGCGCCGCCAGTGGAATAATCATCATCTATCGATTCCCAGTCGGGTTGGTCTGGATAGGGAATTATTAGAAACAGACAAAACAGAAGATTGTACATTGTTCTCCTTTCGCTGATAACCGAAAAATTATAACAATATGTTGGAACGTGTCAACATCTGCACCGACATGACTTATTGACTCGGTGTCGACTATCCTTATAATGTGCGAACATCATGGGATTTGAGATATGCAACTGAGAAGCAGAGCAATGCCGGCCGAAAACGATAATACGAAAGGACTTCTCTATGCGGTAGGTGGCACACTGCTCGTGTCGACCAACTATATTACGGCTAAGTATGCTCTAAGAGGTATTAATCCGGAGACGTTCAGCTTTATCTGGACAGTAGCGGCAAGCGTTTATGCCTTTCTCATTATATTACTGACCGGTAAGCATAGAGAACTACCGATCCCGCGAGGCTCGGTATTGAGCATTGCCATACTCGGTGTGGCTACGGGTACAGGCATGATCCTGGCATGGAGCGGGCTGGCCTTACTTGATCCCTCATTTGCCTCGTTTCTGTGGAGATTTTCTCCGGTCCTTATTATCATTTTGAGTTTCTTTATTCTGGGCGAAAGACTGCGTCTGATCGAAGCGGCGCCGATTGCGGCAATGGTATTGGGCGGTGCAGTCACTACTTTAGGCAGGTGGCATATTGTCGGAACGGGTGTCGTACTCACCCTGATGGGGTGCGTCGCAGTTGCCGTTCAGATGCTGGTCGTGAAAATGAATGTGAACAGAATTCACCCAAACATCATGGTTTTCTTGCGGGTATCCCTCGCTGCTGTGATCACTGGTCTCTGGGCCGCTGTCAGCGGGAAGCTGGATCTCCATGTTGGAATTTCCTATATCCTGGTTGCGCTATTAGGTGCTTTTCTTGGTCCGTGTGCGAGTTTTCTGTTGACTTTTAGGTCTTATCGCTACTGGGATCTATCGCGATCGAGCATCGTTCTGACCGGTCAGCCATTACTTGTCATACCCATGGCTTATATTGCATTCGGCAAACTCCCTACCGGGTTCGAATTACTGGGTGGACTCATCATTCTTGGCGGTGCTTTCTGGCTTGTTTGGCTTCATCGAGCACGCATCTGGCAGTAACAAAAAGTCTTTACTATTGACAATTACTACAGTAGGTATATACTTGCATTAGTAGAAGATCAACTGTAGCATCACAAATTTCAAAGTGTCTTAGAAAGGGGGTGAAACTGATGGAGTATGGCGCACAGCAGTCCTATTTCGCTGCCTATTGGATCTGGTGGCTAATATTCTATGTATACATGTCAGTGTGCTTGATGATGATTGCCAACAAAACAGGGACCCCAAATTCATGGTTGGCATGGATTCCCATAGCAAACATCTATCTTATGTGCAAGATCGCCGGCAAACCGGGTTGGTGGCTCATTCTTTTTTTCATTCCGATCGTCAACATAGTCATCGGCATTATCGTTTGGATGAAGATATCTGAGGCGAGAAAGAAACCTGCCTGGCTCGGTATTCTGATGATAATACCATTCGTTAATCTCATCATTCCTGGAATTCTGGCTTTCACCGAATAATACACTGGCGGATGTGATGATAAGGGGTGTCTTCGCCCTAAGAAGCGCGAACACCCCTTATTTACTTACGCAACGGGTAACGTCTTCAGAAAATAGCGAGGTGGTTGTATAGCCTATGTTTCGGTTTTTGTGACCGATTCCATGAATGCTCTGACAGTCTTGAGCAGCGTGTCATATTTTTCTTTGAGATCCAAGTACTTCTTTTTGTAATCTTCTTCAGGTGCACCTGATTCTGGCAGAGCATGCTCTGCTGCATCTTCGTCAAATAGTGTTTGGATAGACGACACTATGTCATCTGCTGTCTTCTCGCTGCTTTCCGGGTCGTGCGACTTGACCACATCCAGGAATCCTTCTTCCTCAAGCCATACTCTTGGATCTATGAAATCGCTGGGGTGCTGGCGCTTATGCCATGCTTCGCGTGCCTTTTCATAATCTATTACAAGACCCGGGCATGCTTTTTTAATGACCTCGAGGTAGCGGCTGGGGAAGCCAATGTCATTTTCCGCATACCTTATCAACTTGTATCCTTTGTGTGTTCGCAGAAAGACATCCCTGGTTTCTTCTTCACTTTTCTTATAGATTGCTATGACTGGCGGTATGCCTATGGAGAGCTTCTCGCACACGCGGTCGATCAGCTGCTTCGACAGCATTTCAGATAGAAGATTCACGTTGGCGATTATAAGGTCGAGGTCGTTCTTGAACTTCAAGAATAACTGAAGGCATTCCTCGATCGAATCAACACCGATGATCCTTTCGCGGCTGATAAGGTCAGCCAGGTTTTTCCTTACGTCTTTGTCCGGTTCAACGAGTATTATCATGATTCTATGCAATTATAGAGTATTATAAGCATTTGTCAAGAATGCAGTGAATTTGCAGGTAATAGTCTCAGGATTGCCGCGGAACAGACAATTTAGTGGATCGAATTTTTACCTCTCGGCGAAATCTCAGCCGGATAAGACTTGACATCGAAGTCATTAGTCCATATAATTGATGAACGGATGAGTCTATGAGAGCGAAAAAAGTGTCCAAGAAAAAGATGAAAAAGAGAAAGGCTCGGCCTAAATCTCCTGCCCGTAAGGCAGGAAGCCGGGTTCAAAAGGCAGTGAGATCGGCCCGAAAACGCTTGAATACTGCCAAGAAAGTCAGTACTCTGCCAGTATGTGAAAGACTGACGTATTTACTGACGAGGACTTCGATAGTCATCTATGCATCAAAAACCGGTGACGATTATGGCGCGACCTTTGTGAGTGATAATGTTCAGAGGGTGACGGGCTATAGCTACAGGTCGTTTGTCAACCGCCCGAATTTCTGGTTTGATCATATACATCCGGATGATCAGGAAAGGGTGCACCGTGAAGTAGAACGGGTCTTTGAAGATGATTATCATGAGTATGAATACCGGTTCAAGCACAAGGACGGTCATTATATATGGGTACATGATGAGATGAGGTTGATACGAGATTCCAAGGGTAACCCGGTGGAAATAGTCGGATACTGGACAGACATTACCAGGCGCAAAGAGCTGGAAATGGAGGCAGAAAAGCGTGCCAATCTGGTCAGTGGATTTATGGAATCGGCAAGTGAGGGTTTTGCACTATTGGATTCCAAATTCAACGTCATTGCTGTCAATCGGTTCTTGCTGGATAAGTTCGGTGTCAAGAAAGAAGATGCTCTCAGGATGAATTATTTCGATATATCAGGCGTGGCTT
Organism: candidate division WOR-3 bacterium; assembly: GCA_029858255.1. NCBI lineage: Bacteria > Pseudomonadati > Caldifarciminota > Caldifarciminota bacterium. Next base: position 59,373 of record JAOUFJ010000008.1, read on the forward strand.
ATGAGTCCGGGAGATATGAGGAATACGTTGAGATACTCGAGACTGGAAGACCCCGCTTTTATGGTGATTTGGTTTTGCCGCCTGAGTATGACAACAGACATGTTTCCGCGCAAGTGTTCAAGGTTGGTGATTGTTTGGGACTCATTATCAGGGAAGTGACCGACGAGGTCAAGCGCCAAAAGGAATTGAAAGAGAGTGAAGAGCATTTTCGTACCCTGCTCGAGGCATCGAATGCCGGTATCATCTTTCAGGATGTGGATGGTATTGTCATACGTGCGAACAGCCAGGCTTGTGAGATGCTCGAAATGAGTGAATCTGAATTGTGTGGTGCTAAACTCACCGACATATGCAGTCACGTGATTGATGAATATGGCAAGGAGTTGGGAATTGATGATTACCCGGTGACAAAAACACTGCGGACCGGAAAGCCGGTTCAAAACGTAATGGTCGGTATACCGGTTGATGAGCCCGGTGAGACAAGGTGGTTCCTTGTGAATTCAGATCCTGTTGTGGACCCTGAAACAGGCAGGTTAGATGAGGTTCTATGCTATTTCGTGGACATCACGGGGCAAAAGTACATGGAAGATCAACTTGTAGAGAGTGAAGAGCGATACCGTCAGATATTCGAGAATTGCCCGGTCGGCATCGGGATTGCAGATTCTGAAGGCAAGGTAGTTACGGCAAATAATGCCATGCAGCGCATCACCGGATACAGTCTTGATGAATTCAAGAAGGTCAACCTTGCCGACACGTTCGAGAATTCTGAGGATCGCGACATGATGATCAAGATACTCAATGAGAAAGGGCAGGTTTCAGATTATCGTGTCCGGCTTCTGCGGAAGGATGGCACACCATATGATGCGGTCCTCAATATATCCCGTATAGAAATAGGGGGCAGAGTTTACAACCACACTATGTGTCATGTTGTTACGCCTTAAAATCATTGCCCCTGTAAAGTATCTGGCTGAAAGAAGAACGATCGATTAGCTGCCGTAGGATTTTATATACTCTTCTACAAGACTGTCAAGCACGGCGAGGGGAACTGATCCATGTCTCAGGACGACATCATGGAATTTCCTGATGTCAAATTCATCGCCGAGTCTGCTCTTCGCCCTTGCTCTTAGCTCCAGTAATTTGAGTTCTCCGATCTTGTACGCGCATGCTTGCCCCGGCCAGACAATGTAGCGGTCGATTTCTGAATATGAACCCCACCCCAGGTTAGATAGAAGATACTCATATGCCCTTTCCCGTGTCCACTTCTTGTAGTGAATTCCTGTGTCGATGACAAGACGTAAGGCTCGAAACAGTTCGGAGCGCAAGTAGCCGATCAGGCTTTCGGTGTCGCCGTAGAAGCCATATTCGCCTGCCAGTTTCTCCGCGTACAGTGCCCATCCTTCGACGTATCCAGTGAAGAAGAATAGTGTCTTGAAAACTCGTGCTTCTGAGTGCTCTTGTTCGAGAGCGATCTGCAGATGGTGCCCGGGTATTGCTTCGTGATATGTAAGAGCTTTCATACCTGACTTCTGATGCTGGTAGGAGAGGTTCGCGTAGAATATGCCGCCTTCTGAACCATCTAGTTTCGGCTGCTGGTAATAGGTGCCTATCACCTGCACCTTGTATTCCGGCACACGGGCGACGTTTACCGTCGTTCGAGGGATTACCGAAAACATCAGTGGCAGTTTGTTCTTGATGCTATCGATTATCGCCTGGTATGAAAGGATCGTTTGTATTTTGCCTTCTTCGGTTGACGGGAAGAAATACTTCTCGTCCGCCGTGTTTCCTGAGATCTGCATGTACTGGCCTAACAGGTCGGAAAATTCGCCGTTGCCCGTGATCCCCAGTTTCCTGAACTGGCGTTTGAGTTCCTTCTGTATACGTTCAACTTCCTCAAGACCAAGGTTGTGTACCTGCTCAGGGGTCATGTTGGTGGTCGTGTGATTGCGTAGACAGTATCTGTAGTATTCATCGCCGTCAGGTAGTTTCCAGACACCCGCATTTTGGTCTGCTTTTTGCAGCAAGATTTCCACCTGTTCGATCATTCTTTTGTATGCCGGGTAGACATTGTCCTCCAGGGCGTTTGCAGCTTGCATGCAAAGATTTCTCTTGGTACCGTTAGTGATGCCTTCAATTCCGACGATGCGTGAGTAGAATGATGTGTAGAGCAGGTTCTGCTCGCAGGATACAGAAATGAATTCATTGAGTAGCTGAAGATAATTTCCCACAATATAGGAGGGTGGTATGATACGTTTTTCTTCCTGTATTTTCATGCGTTCGAGCAGTTGTCCCACCTTCATCTCGATTTTTCTTAGTCTCTGTATATAGTCCTGCGCATCGGCAACACTTGAGATTCTATGGTGCTCGGTCATCATGGTCACGAAAGTGCCGTGAAGTCCGAACAATGGGTTTATGGTGTATGTGTGGTTGGAAAATCTCTCACCTTCGAGTTCATTTTCCAGAAACCATTTAAGGACCGAAGCCGCAATACGTTGAGAAGAAGAAAGCCTTTCCTGATCATACTCCGAGACCCAGCTGTGGTATTTCCTGTACAGATCATAGATCTTCTGTATTCCGTATTCTGACTCGTCATCGAGTGCATCGTTCCTTACCACGATGTCCCATTCGGGCGGTATCCCGATCGAAGTTCCTGTTTCTGGTCTCAGTTGAACATATTCATTGAAGAAATTTCTGAACAGTTCTTCGATGTTTTGGGGCCGCTGCTGAGCTTGTGTGCAGACTGCGAAATTTATGGTTGTGATCAGGAGCGCAAATCTTACCTTGGTACTCATCATCAATTTAATGATAGGGTACTTCATGAAAGCCCTCCACCGTTTAATTCATTGTGCATGGTACAGTGTAATCGAAAGGCTTACATTCGGCTCACAAATAGGCTCAGACCGGAGGGTTCTTTGCGTTCGACTCGATCCTATGGATGCTTCAGTTTTCTCCCAGATTGACTACCTTGAATACGGTCTTGGTATCATTACCTGATACCTGCACGAAGATAATACCTTTAGGAAAATCGGCGCTTCGAAGCCTCAGACTGGTTGCGCCTTCGATGTCATGTCCGCGTATCCTTCTAACTATCCTGCCCGTAATATCGTAGACATTGATGCTAATCAAATGGCTGGTTTTTGGAATGTTTATGTCTATGGTTCCCCGCCAGATTGTGGGCATTTGAAGTATGCCGTTCTCAGGGGAGAGTACGATAGAGCCTTCACTAATACTCAGTTCTGACAGCATTGCCTTACTGAAGTATAGATCATTATCATCTCCGTTGCGGCCATCGGTCCATATCGCATATAGATATTGACTGTCACTGAGACAGATATGATACTCGCCCATGAAATCGGCAAGACTGGTAAATGACGTGTCTGATACCCTGATACTCGGGCCGAACGTGGCGCCGCTATCTGAGGAATACTGATAACGGACCTCGAAGACGCTCGAGAAATTGGTTGGCCAATCTGGAGTATGGTAGTAGATGACGTGTAAACCACCATACGCGTCAAAATGTACCCATCCCTTGCACTGTCCACCTGCCGTCACGTCATTCACAACGAGGGGAGTACTCCATGTGGTACCACCATCAGTTGACCGCACTCCTAGGATGTCCCAGCCGCCGTAGTCGTCGTTGACCCATGTGCCAAAAACGACATCACCACGTGCAGTTATCGAGTTTATCGGCGCGCGATCGCCGTAGCTGGGTGTGTACGACCAGTTGGCCAGATATACCTCTGGAAGCCAGTTATCACCGTGGTCGGTCGATTTGCGGTAATAAACACCGCCCGTCCCTGCTACTAGCAGCAGATGGAGATTCTCATTCTCATCCATACCAAGGGCGTTTATGTACCGTCTGTTCCATATAAGGTTTGCAGTGAAGCTCTGTCCATAATCGGTTGATCTGGCAAACCAAAGACCTAGTTGTCCTGCGGTCTGCTGCCATGCAATATAGATCTCATTGTCGTTTACCACCATCCATGGTTTGTCGACTCCATTATATGGGTTGACCTGGGTTGTATCTGCCCAGGTCTGTCCGCCATCTCTCGACAGATAATGTTTCATGAGTGTTGCCGAATATTGGATGAGCATATGCACGTGGCCCGAGTCATCCACGCCTATTACCGGGTCGGTATGCCAGATGATACCGGATGCCATGTCAGTGAAAGGGATTTGTGTGAATGTTTGACCAGAGTTTAACGAATAGGAATAAGGAGCAATGGGTACAGTAGCCCGTTCTGCGGTGTTGCAGATGGAAAAGACCGAATCTCCCCATACGGCAAAGCACGATTCCCCCTGGTTGAGCGTATCCCATGGTTCATCCGTACTCACTCTGATATTAGTAGACCACGGCGGGTCAGCCCAGAGGGATACAACCAATGCCAGCAGCACGATAGTGGAATACCTCATCGCTCCTCCGTTTTGATAGGATGGCGGACTATTGATATCCGGTCGATTTCTATTTCAAAAATCCCGGGTGCTGCATTCTCGATGAAAACGTAGAGAGCTGGGTTTATACCGGGGGTCAATGCTGCCGGGAATTCAGTGCCGGAGAACATTGCGGCGTGCTTTAGCATGATCGTCACATCCCGCCATTCTTCGTCGGCTGCGATGATGCTCTCGCCAGCATAATAATCCGTGCACGTTCCTTTACGGAAGAAATACCTTATGCGTACCGTATTTTCATTACCCTTAACACGTATTACCAGAGCATCATTATCGGAGAACGCGATTTCTCTATCTACGTGCAACCAGGCCGATGCAAAACCCTCGAACTGCGGGTTTGCCGTGAGTCTGACACTACCATCTCGGTGCATAATCTCTACATGGTAGTCGTACAATTGTTGCATCGCTGATGTGTTTTCGCTAAAGTCTTCCTGCCACATGATAGATGCGGTCAGAAAGAGAATTAGAGAGATCATTATGCCTCCTTTCGAAGCTATTCTATATAAATGATCTTTTCGATGGACCTTGCATTATGCGTCTTCAATTCACAAAGGTAAACACCGCTTCCTAACCGCCGGTGTGCTTCGTCGGTACCGTCCCACAACACCGATGACTGATGACCGATAGCAGATACCTGCTCAAATTTTCTTACTAACCTTCCACTTGTGTCATATATCCTGATGTCTACATCTTCGGCACTGCTTATATGTCGGTTGTCCGTTGTCTCGTATCTGATATCTGTGCAGTTTGAGAAAGGATTGGGGGTAACGGTCAATGAAATCGTAGCCACATCCTTGTCATTCGATTCGTTGATCCCGACATCAGGCTCTGTCTTCAGGAGCCACGCATCATCGTGTGTTTCGAGTAGAAACGCGGAACCGCCAATGATGTATCCGCCATCGTCACACAGGTCAACGGCGCTGCATTCTGCCGCATCGCCGCCACTCCACATGCGCGCCCATATAGAATCACCAGTCGCACCCAGTTTCATCAACCATACAAAACTCTGGGCAAATGGGACGAGGCTCTTTGCACCCCCGACGATATATCCGCCGTCTGTGGTTTGTTGTACCGAACGGAATTCCTCATGTCCTGGACCGCCATAGACAAATGCCCACAACGAATCACCCGCGGAATTTGCCTTCAATACCCAGGCGTCCTGTATGAGGGAACCGATCTGCCCGGTATGTCCTGCGGCAACGTATCCTCCGTCTGCTGTCGGTGTAAGCGAACTAAAGATCTCGCTGCCAAGCCCGGAATAGCGGCGCGTCCAGGCTGGGTTGCCGGCGGAATCGGTTCTTATCAAATAGGCTTCATAGGCAATGCTATTTAACTTGCTGGCAGTGAAGACATAGCCCCCATCGCCCGTCTGGTGGAATGAAACGCCGGGCCCTGCTGCGAAATCTTCATAGATCCTTGTCCATAGCGTATCACCGATCGAATCTGTCCTCAGTATCCAGGTTCCATAGATGCCACCCAAAGATTCGGTCTGACCGTAGATAGCGTAGCCACCATCATCTGCCCGCAGTACGCAGAAACCGATGTCGTCCTGAGTGCCTCCATATGTCTTAGTCCATAAGGTATCACCATCGGCATCCGTTTTAAGGATCCAGAGGTCACCGTTCTGCGTCGCTCTGAGCCCGACAGCGATAAACCCGCCGTCTTCAGTCTGCTTTGCCGAGAAACCACAATCGTCGCCTGTTCCACCGTAGATTTTGGTCCATATCGAGTCACCCTGTTCATCTGTACGCATTAGCATGAGGTTTTCATTCCACGAACCGCAGAGTATGTATCCATTGTCAGGCAATTGTTCTACCGACTGGAACCACTCGTAGGGCCCCGTGACTCCGTACAATTTTGTCCAGACCGTGTCGGGTACTTGAGCAGAAACCGATATCATCGTTAATAAAAGCACTGAGATAATGATGCTCAAAAAAGGGATCTTATTTATGACTACCATTTTTCCTCCCGGTTGGTATTGTTCAGAGAATATTATTGAAGCTCCGGATTTTGCTGATCACAATCGTGTACAGGTATACCTGTGTAATCGATGACTGTCAAGTATATATACTTGTACCAGCGTGAAGAGACAATAATATTCCAGTTGCAGAAGAAACGGTATCTCAAATGCATCAAGGTTGATGTTGAGATACCTCGCAAATCCTCTCAGTTCATTGAGTCTCCGCATCACGTTATCTTAAATACTAATCTCACGTAGTGCTCACAAGAAATCTCAAAAAACCGGAGTGTTACACTGTTATTAAATTCGCTTGACTATGGTGAGTCCACCTATATACTGGTATTGAGATGGGCCCATCCAAAGGAGACCCGTGAAGAACAATAAAGCACCGCAGCTCATACTGAAGATCATTTCTGTGCTCATAATGTTCGGTGGAGGGGTGCGGTTATTTGCGGAAAGAAAGATATTCGAATCCTTCCTCATTGACGAACTTTGGTCTTCTCACCCCTATTTCATCTATATTTACAGGGTTCTCGGGGGGTTTGTTGTGTCTGCAGGTGTCATGCTCTTCACGATCGCCCGTGATCCAATTCGATATGAAAAATCCCTTCAAGTTAGTGGTTTCTGTTTTTCCTTTATTGCCTGCGTCATGTTTTTAAGCGGGTTATTGCTGAAGATGTCGTTCCTTCATTATGCCTTTGACTTTGTTTTCTGCCTGATCACAGCCTGGGTGTGTTTTGCACTGTACAAACAGAATGCGGGTATGCCGGCTGACAGCAAATGACCGTGCCTGACAAGAAAGAACAGGTCAAAAAGCGGACGTTGAGCATTTCGGTGCGTGAATTGGTAGAATACACGCTGCGCTCTGGCGACTTGAATTTGACTTTCTTTAGCACTGACCGACCGGTGCAGGCAATACATGTTCATCAATTAATACAAGCGGCAAGACCAGTTGAATATACACCGGAAGTACTTGTCAGACACATTGCAGAAGCCGATGAATACCGGTTGCACATCGGCGGCAGGATCGATGGTGTTTACGACAACGGTCAGCGTGTTACCATCGATGAGATAAAGACAACACGCAAAGCCCCGTCAAATGTACGGGAAGAAGAAAACCAAATTCACTGGGGTCAGGCCAAGTGCTATGCTTACATATACGCAATTCAAAATGGCCTGGCTGAAATAGATGTTCAATTGACATATTATCAGATCGAAGAGGGCGAGCGTGTCGAGATCCGGCGTACTTTTTCGACCAAAGATCTGGTTCGTTTCTTCGAATCGTTGGTGTCTTCGTATTTGCAGTGGGCAGGTGCGGTCGTGAAGTGGATTGAGTTGAGGGACCGCTCAATTGAGAAGATGAGTTTTCCCTACGATGGTTACCGGCCGGGTCAGGAACAGATGATCGGCGCTGCAGCCTCGGCTATCGAAGATCGAGTGCCTCTTTTGATCCAGGCGCCAACCGGCATTGGTAAGACCATGGCCGTTATTTACCCGGCCGTCAAGGCACTTGCTCAAGGGCTGACAGATAGAGTATTTTACTTGACAGCACGGACCACCGGAAGAAATACGGCGGAGCAATGTTTGGAGACGCTCAGAGCGAATGGGGTGAAATGTAAGTATCTGAGCATTACCGCAAAGGAAAAAATATGCTTCAACCCGGCAAAATCGTGTAGTGGTGATGACTGCGAATATGCCCGTGGTTTCTATGACCGGATTAATGAGGCAATTGCTGACGCATTCAGCGGGGAAAATTTCACGAGAGATACTATACTTAGTATTGCCAGAAGACATAGGGTATGCCCCTTTGAGTTCTCGCTCGAGTTATCTCTGTGGGTAGACGTAATCATATGCGACTATAACTATTTTTTTGACCCAAGGGTATATTTGAGGCGATTCTTCGAGGACGGAGACAGTAATCACGTTGTGCTTGTTGATGAAGCTCACAATCTGGTTGACCGGTCGCGGGAGATGTATTCAGCAACTCTGCACAGAATGCCGCTCAGTGCCGTCAGGAGAAGCGCGAGAAAGAGAGTGCCCGGTTTGTACCGTATTCTGGGTAAGGTCAATGCATGGCTGGTCAGAGCGGGAGAACAAATACCTGAGGGTGATACAAGCATGGCTGCGGAAGAATGCCCGGTTGAACTGTGCCAGTTGTTGCGGAAATTCACGGATGCAGCTGAAAAGTGGTTGTCGAGAAATGAAACATCGAAGCTCCATGATGATATTCTGGAGATCTACTTTGATGTGCGGAGATTCCTGAACACTGCGGATAGATACGGGACGAATTACGCAACATACTATTCCATCATTGGCGGGGATTTGGCTGTGAAGATTTTCTGCATCGATCCATCAGAGCATTTGGAGGCGAAACTTCAACAATGCAGGTCCACAATATTTTTTTCTGCAACGCTGATGCCCATAGAATATTTCGCGAAATTGTTTGGGTGTGGCAGCGATGCGCGCGCAATCTCACTACCATCACCATTTCCCGGGGATAACCTCTGCGTTCTGGTCGCGGGGAAGATTTCCGCCCTTTACAGATACCGTGAATTCACCAAACATGAAGTTGCACGCATGATCGCTGCCCTGATCGACAGGAAGAAAGGCAATTATCTGGTATTCTTTCCTTCTTATGAGTATATGAAAATGATCTATGCGATCTTTCAGAGTAGGAGGCCTAATGTAAGGTTGATCGTGCAGGAACCGAGTATGTCTGAGCAGCAGCGAGATGAGTTTCTGAATAATTTTAGCGCCCAATCCGATGGTTTTCTTACCGGGTTCGTAGTCATGGGTGGTTTTTTTGCCGAGTCGATCGATCTCGTAGGTGAGCGACTCACCGGAGCGGCGATCGTGGGCGTCGGTTTTCCTCAGATTTCACTGGAGAGGGAGTTGATCAAGGCATACTTTGACAGCCAGAATGGCTCGGGATTTGCATTTGCCTATCAGGTTCCGGGTATGATAAAGGTTCTCCAGGCAGCGGGCAGGGTCATTCGCTCTGAACACGATACGGGTGTCGTGTTACTTATTGATACACGGTATACCAGTCCTCCATACAGCCTGATGTTTCCCGAGGGTTGGCGTCCTTCTTTTGTCAGTAGTGTTGAGAAAGCAGGCACATTGCTGCAGGAATTTTGGAACCGTAAGATCTGACACGTCATGAAGAATTGTGATACGGCTCTGGAAGATCTGGTCGTGCTGCTGCTAGATTGTCAGACAACCGGGGCGAATCCAAGGAGTGGAAGTGTCATTGAAATCGGCTGGGCTCGTTCGGACGCGTTGGGCGACGGGGAGGAGGTGTCGGGGATCAATGCGCGTATATTCAAAAAGCCGTCTGATTTCGAAATACCAGCACGTGTACAGAAAATCACAGGGATAAACATGGACGATATCGTTGCCGGTTCTGACCCGGAAGATGTTTGGGCGGAGATATTAACCACGGCGGAAGCGGTCGTCAGGTTGAACAGGAAACAGATGTGTCCTACTGTTATACATTTTGCGAAATTTGAGCTACCGTTTCTTACTAAACTGCACGCCATGTTTGGAGCAAAGAAGGATTTCCCGTTTACATTCATATGTACGCATGAGATTTCCAGGCATCTGTTCCCCGAATTGCCGAGGAGAAGCATCAGGGCCATAGCCGGGTACTTCGGTCACTCGCTCCATGAACTGAGGCGTTGTAGAGAACATGTTCAGGCGACAGCAATCATCTGGCGTGAAATCTTACGCGTGCTAAGGGAAAGACACGGCATCAAAACATTTGAGCAACTGATGGGATGGCTTCATCAACCAAAGGTCATTGTTTCAACGAGCAGATCGTATCCAATGTCGGCGCACGCGCTGCAGAGGTTACCCCAAAACCCCGGTGTTTACCGGATGCTCCGCTCCAATGGTGACGTATTGTACGTAGGTAAAGCGAATTCGATAAAGCAGCGCGTGAGGAGTTACTTCAGGAAGGGCAGCCGGCATCCTGAACACATACTCGAGATGCTTTCTCAGGCCAAGCGTCTCGACCTTACCGTCACCGAATCCGTGCTCGAAGCTGCAATCCTCGAATCCGATGATATCAAAAGACTCATGCCGCAATACAATATTGCTTTGCGCAAAGGTAATCGGGATGTCTGGTTCTACTCAAATGACTTTTGTGAATATGGCCCGCAGCCGACAAGGAGACATAAGATCGGCCCGATTGTCGACCGTGAGGCAATGTCTAATTTTGCGGCGATCATTAGGGTAACCGAGATGGGTGACATATCTGGGACCGCCCCGGAGTTGTTGATGAGCGGCATCGGTGTACCTGAAGGATTTGCTCCTGAATACAAGTGTATTAAGGCAGGCTACGAAATATTCATGAAACGTCACGCGGGTGTTCTAAGGAGAAGAGCTGCTGCCCAATCCCTGAACGCAGTTGGACGGCAACTATGGATAGAAAGGCAGAAAGGTAAGATTTGCGAGAATACCGAAATGGAAGACCTTGTTCTTAGGAGTATTGAGATACCCGCATGGACACCCGATTCAGTCTGTCGATTGATCGAATCTAATGTTATACGTGCGGGTCATGCGATGCGCCGGGCACACTGGTTTATAATGTTGACCGAATCGACTCTGGGATGGATAGAATCATCGGTTTCAGACGGAAGCTATTTCCTGATCGTTTTTGAAAAGGGACAGATACTCTATCGCCGGGTTCAGACTATGGGAGAGCTTCCGATCCCTCCCGGCCACCGCCGACATTTTATTGAGAAGCAGCGCAGTTTTGACACCATGACCTATGATCGCATGCGTGTGGTGACGACTGAAATCAGGAAGGTCATAAGCTCAGGCAGGTGGTTTGAAATAAGATTCACCCCGGTCAATACACTCGGTTGTGATGATCTGATCAATTTATTGAGCTGGGTATAACCTGATTCCTCAAGGCCAATGTGTATTGACATATGTACAGGTGTAATTATAATCACTGGCGTAATTTCTTGTTGTTAGCGACAAATATGCCTGGCTGCAGAAATTATGGTTGCTTTTTCAGGGTCGATGTATTAGATGTCGATCTCATTTCTTGAGGTTTGGAATTTTGTGCATAGGTATGAGTAGAAAGAAGAATCTGAAAGTTCTTATGGTCACGGATGCCTATTACCCGTACCCTTCGGGGGTATCCGAGTACGTACACTGCCTGAGCAATATACTTCGGAATCTAGGGCACACAGTAGACATCGTAGCAACTTCATTTGGCAGAAAAGAGGATAGCAAATACGATGCAATCCGGATCGGCAAAGTACTTTACGTTCCTTTGAACAAATCATATGCGACAGTGCCGGTTGGATTTGATGTTCCTGCAAAGATGAAGTATTTGATGCAAAGCTCCCGGTATGATGTGATTCATCTTAACGGCCCGATTTTCCCAAATCTATCCTATTTTGCGCTGAAATATTCAAGCACGAGGACAATTTCAACCTTTCACACATCATCAGAAAAAGTGAGCGGTTTTGGTGGAAATCTGTTCAAAAAGATATTCGGCGATATGAATGCGAAAATAGATGTGAGGATCGCTGTTTCAAAACAGGCTCAGAGGACAAACGAAATGTACATCCCCGGAAAGTATCATATTGTGCCTCTCGGCATTGACGTTAGAAGGTTCGCCCCGCGAGGGGATAAATGTGCCGAAATTGGGCGGAATTCGATTCTCTTTGTCGGTAGGATGGATCCCAGAAAAGGATTGCACAGACTGCTCAGAGCTTTTACAGTTGTGAAGCGTGAGATGCCCGATGCCTTGCTCTTTATCGTTGGCAGTGGCCCTGCGCGCGCGAAATATGAGAGAATGGCAGTGGATTACGGTGTCGGGGATTCCGTAATCTTCAAGGGTGTGGTGGCGATTTCTCAGCTTCCAGAGTATTTTCGTTCCGCCACAGTCTATACTTCGCCGGCCGAGGGGGGTGAATCGTTCGGTTTGGTGCTTATTGAGGCGATGGCTTCAGGCGTGCCGGTTGTCGCTTCAAGCATCGCAGGCTATGATGAAGTTATCGAGAATGGACGCAACGGTATCCTGCTCGATACAGATGATCCCGCAGCATATGCCGAATCTTTGTTGAACGTTCTACAGAGTGCCAAACTGAGACGGACTTTGATCGCCGAGGGTTTGAAAGATGTGACGACCAAATATAGTTGGGATATTATAGGACGCAGGATCGAGCGATTCTATTATGAATGAAGTATATCATATTCCTGAAAGACAGAGTGATTTTGCCAAACACCACGGTTGAATGAAAAATTCTTAGTTGAACATTTTGCGACAACTCAAGAAAAATGGGGAAGCGGCAGGAAACTCCACTTCCCCGTATACTTTTCCTTGGTGTCTACTTGATCAAAAGTAACTTCGTGTTCCGCACGTATTCGCCGGCCTTGAATTGTACGAAATATATTCCATTGGGCACTGACTTTCCGCTTGCATCACGGCCGTCCCACATGACCGATGAGGAATAGCCGGTGACTGATAGTTGCGTGGAAAAATCCTTGATTAGTTTGCCGGTTACATCGTACACGAGTAATGAGATATCCTGTGGCGCATATCCATCATCCTGTATAGAGTAGCGCATTTCAGTTGCGCCTCTCGATGGATTCGGTACAACGTTGAAGTACGTGCCTCCATTCTGGTCGAGTCTGTTCTCTTCGACATAAGTGTCGAGCACGAAATTCGCAGTCACTTCCTTATCGGCGTTCATTATGATCGAATCGGGGTTTTGCGAACCCCATAGATTACCGCTCCAGTGGCTGAATATCCACCCTGAATCAGGCACAGCAAGGAGTTCGACCACCGTACCGCGTGGGTATTGAGCCATGTTCGGAGTTACTTCTACGGTGCCATTGCCGACCGTGTTGACCGTCAGTATAACAAATTCTGTGATGAACGTGGCCGTGATGAATTTGTCATCGTCCATGATGACGGTAGCGGGATTTGTGTTACCAGACAGGTCGTCGCCCCACGCGTTGAAGATCCATCCGGAATCCGGTATTGCCGTGACTTGGACAGGAGTGCCTGGATCGTGCCATGGTGTGTCAGGCTCGATCTCAACAGCGCCGCTGCCGGCAACCCTGGTGTGTATATAATATGACAGAATATAATCCCAGCCGATCGCATCGAACATATTCCGGTCGGGCGCCCTGAAGAAATTTGGGTAGAATGTCTCTCCGGAACCGATAGCAGGCTGCATGATAGCATTGACGTTGTATTGGCTGAAATGTGAAGCCTGATAAGGTTCGCCGTCTGACATCTGGTACTCGACTTCTATCATATCAGAATTGACATCGTCATTGCCGCCTGATATGTCAACCATGCGCGCTGTAGTCTGGAAATCATACCAGGTATCTGGATTATAGTTACCAGTGCCGTCACTATCCTGGAATCGGTACATGTCGAGTGCGTCGATGTCCTGCGCGTAACCGTCAGCGTTCGAAACAAAACCCAATACATGTCCTACTTCATGGGCGGCAACAGACTGGAAGCACATGCCGTAAACTCCGTCACTCGGGGTGTAATCCCACGTGAAATTCGAGCTGAAAGTAATCTGCGCGGCGAGGCTCGGGAAAGAACCGATCACCGCATTATAGGTTGCCACCAGAAAATATACGCGGTCTTCGTTCGTTACAGTAGAAGTTGCATAAGTATAACGGACCGGTATTGTGTTATCCGGCGGTAGTTGAAGTTGGATAGAATCGTCCGCATCCATATCAGCGATAAGACTCGCACGTGTTATCGAGTAAGACGGATTGCCCGCGTAGTAGCTCTGAGCCATACCAAGTATACCGGGTCCTAGAGGGGCAAAACCGATATTAATGCTGACTTCCACGTCGTCATCGAACCGTCCTTCAATAAATACGGCGACAGATTCCAGCGCGGCCAGTGCTTCTGCCGGAACACTCGTACAGTTGTAAACGATATTGATGCCGCGTCCTGCTCGACCTGCGCTGACTATGGTTTTGTTCGGTGCGTTATCGAAATCTTCGCGTGCCTGCAAAGCCATATCCCGGAATTCCGTCGGGGACACCCGCGAAAGGTCGCTGCCAATGACCGGATATATTAGACTTCCGGTCTCCAATTCTACGGTCGAACCGTCGAGATAAAGCCTGCTTTGCATTACGGGTCCCGGTTCGCGGAAGTGATAGTCTTTCTCAAGATATCTGAATTGCTCTGCCATAATGAACCGAGGTATCGGGAAGATGGTAGCGCACAGCAGAACGAATGCTACTCCACAATTAAGGTGCTTCATTAAATCCTCCTTCATAGACTATTCAAGCACTCTGATCTATTCGATAGTATGCACCTATTCAGCGGTATAGTTAATCAAGGTACATTCAGTAATAATATCGATTGTCCGAGGAATGTCAAGGAAGGTGTTATGGGGTCAGGTCTTGACTATTGACAAAGTCTGAGTGTGGCGGGGTCTACCAGGGAGTTTTTTTCCACGAAATCTGACGAGGGTGATAGGCATTGGGCCACTATTGTCAATAGTCAAGACCTGACCCCACAGCTAGATGATTGGATATCTGCAAAAGGAAATGCCCGGCACAATTGGATCGCGCCGGGCCTGTGTATTCATTGATATTTTAACGTACAAGCAGCAATTTCAATGTTTCCTGGTATTCACCGGCCTTGAATTTGACGAAATATATCCCGTTGGGTGTCGGCTTGCCGTTCGCATCACGGCCATCCCAGGTTACCGATGAGGGATAGCCGGTAACCGATAGTTGCGCAGAAAAATCTTTGACGAGTTTGCCGGTTACATCATACACGAGTAATGAGATATCCTGCAGCGCGTATCCTGCATCCTGTACAGAGTACCGCATTTCAGTCGCGCCGCTCGATGGATTCGGGAAAATGCTGAAGTACGTACCTCTGTTCTGGTTGAGTTCGTTTTCTTCGATATAGGTATCGAGTATGAAATTCGCGGTCACCTGTTTATCTGCATTCATAAGGATCGTATCGGGATTTTGCGAGCCCCAGAGATTGCCGCTCCAGAAGCTAAAGATCCAACCTGGATCAGGTACGGCTGTGAGCTCTACTTCTGAACCCCGTGGATAATATGGTAGATCGGGTACTCGATTGACAATACCGTTTCCTACGACGCTGACGGTGAGCGTACAATTGATGGTCTGGAATGAACCAATAACCGATTTGTCATAATCCATGACGAGGGTTGCAGGGTTTGTATTGCCGGTAAGATCGCCACCCCACACAGTGAATTGCCATCCCGGATCAGGCACAGCGGTGAGTTCGACCGTATCTCCGGACGCATGCCACTGTGTATCTGGATCTACTTCCACTGATCCTCCGCCCCACGCACTCGTCACCAGATAGTAAGAGAAGAGGTAATCCCAACCGATCGCGTCGAACATGTCTCGGTCCGGAACCTGGAAGAAGTTCGGGTAAAAAGTTGCTCCGGCGCCGATGGCGGGTTGCATTAGTGCGTAGACATTATTCTGGCTGAAATGTGAAGATTGATAAGGGTCACCGTCGGACATCTGGTACTCTGCCGCGATCATGTCGGCGTTCGCGTCATCGCTTCCCGGTGATTCATCAACCATTCGTGCAGTGGTCTGGAATTCGTACCATGTGTCCGGATTGTAATTCCCCGTACCATCAGAACGCTGGAATCTGTAGATATCGAGTACTTCCATGTCGTTGGTCAAGTAGGATGAACCGCAGCCAAATCCGAGGACGTGCCCGATTTCATGGGCAGCCACGGATTGGAAGCAGTGACCGACCACGCCGTCGCGCGGGTCATAATCAAACGTGAAATTCGTGCTGAACGTTATCTGCGCGGCCAGACTCGGGTAGGAACCTATGACTGCATTGTATGATGCAACACGGAAATAGACACGATTCTCGTCGGTGATGGTCGAACTGCCGTAATTGTAGCGGACCGGGATCGTTGCCGTGGTTGGCAGCCATGTTTGAACCGAGTCATCAGCATCCATATCATTGACCAAACTGGTGCGGGTCGTTGTCCATGAAGGATTACCTGCGATATAGCTCTGGGCGGTTCCGAGAATGCCCGGCCCCAGTGGTGCGAAAGTAATGTTTATACTTACCGAGACTTCGTCACTGTAAAGCTGTTCGATATATACTGCAACGGATTCCAGTGCAGCAACCGCTGCCGGCGGGACGCTCACACAATTGTAGACAATATTTATGCCCCGACCGGTGCGGCCAGCGCTGACTATTGATTTGTTCGGTGCATCCTCGAATGCCTGGCGCGCCTGCAGAGCCATTGTGCGGAATTCCTCGGGCGTGACCTTTGAGAAATCGCTCCCTGTTACTGGATAGATCAAGCTGCCGGTCTCGAGTTCGATGATTGAACCGTCAAGATAAAGACGGCTCTGCGCTTTAGGACCCGGTTCATAGAAGAAGTAATCTTCTTCTGTATAACGCATCTGAGCCGCCATGGACAAGATCGGCAGGATACACAGAAGCATTGCTGTGGTTCCCATCCTTTTTACCAAAATCCTGTTTCTCATCATGTCCTCCTGTTTGGATAATTTAATGTGTCTATTATTCATTTTTCTGTTTGCTAAAAATGTTCGTAGATAAAATAGTTATGAATAATAATAGTAAAATTCACGGGCATGTCAAGATTATAACACCAGCCTGCGGTGACTACGTGTTTTGTAGCTTGACATTACATTTATTCGACCTATAATCTATTCGGAAGAAGGAGGATGAGATGAAGGTGCCTGGATTCTTTGTATCGCTATGCATAATCGTAATTGGCGCACCTCTCTTTGGTCAGATCACAATTGACTGGACCGAAGTCCCCCAGTATACCGGTATCGAATTTATTCATAACGGTGTCAGCGATGTAACGGTCGAACTTGGCGTATCTGGAGGACCAAAAACCTGGTCGTTCTCAAACCAACCTATGGGTTCCCAGAATACCTATGCGTTGATCGTGCCGCGTACCTCCACACCGTTTGGTGATTCGTTCCCTGATGCAAATCTTGTGCTTCAAATCACGGAAGATGGCGACACGGTTTATGCATACGGTCAGATCGCTCCATCTTTTGGCAGTAATTTAGGGTTGGGCAGTGTGTCACCGTTGACGACATTTTTCAGATTTGAACCGACGGACTCTTACCCGCTACCGATGGTTTATGGTGCCAGCCGTTCCTATCAATATGGATACACGTTGTCATTGGGCCCGGTAATGGATTTGCGGACTGACAATTACGGATTGGAGACAGTCGACGCATATGGTTTCGTGATCATTCCATATGACACGTTTGAATGCTTGCGCACGTGTTCATTTGATACAACCGTATCGACAATACTGGTGAGTGGATTTCCCATTTCGGTTGATACGACGACGCATATCATCTATGATTTCCTTGCCGAGGATTATGGACTCATTGCCCACGTTCTCAGTAATCCTGAAGAAACGAACCCCAACTATACCGAGGCATCTTTTCTCGAGCGCCTCAACGGTTTTTCTACGGGGATAAACGAATCGAAACACATTGCCGTGATCAATTTCTCATGCCAGCCTAATCCATTCTCGAAGCTGACCATCATACGATTCTCTATACCTGGAGGAGTAGACAGTAGACAGAACACAGTAGGCAGTATGAGGGTTTACGATCCTACAGGACGCTTGGTTAAGTCGTTTAATCTGGAATCGAGTATCGAGAATCAAGAATCGGCAATATCCTGGTCTGGCGATGATAATACGGGCAGGAAATTACCTGGTGGCGTGTATTTTCTGGTAGCGGACGTAGATGATAGTCGCTTCAGCCAGAAGGTGTTGTTGATTAGATAGGGTAGATGGAACAGCGGGTTTGGCGCAATGATCTATTTGCAGCGTTACTCACAGACGGGGTAAGAATATGGAGGATTAATGAAAGAAACGTTGTTAGTTTTGCTGGCAATGATGCCAGTGCTCCTGGCGCAGACTGATATGCCAAGAAAACCTCTAAGCAAGGATATGAAGCCAGTTCTGCTCGTTATCGACATTCAGGAAAGATACTTGCCAATGATGGCTTCTGAAGAGAAGGACCTGGCGCTGCGCATGATAAACGGTGCAATATGGATCTTTCGGCAGCACGACTTGCCGGTTATCCGGGTGTACCATTCGGATTTGCAGTTCGGCCCTAACCCCGGTGATAAAGATTTCGAATTCCCGTCGAGCGTGATCATAAAAGACGACGACGTGAAAGTCATCAAAAATTATCCGAGCGCGTTTACGAAGACCGAACTTGAGGCAATTCTGCGTGAGAAGGACATAAACACCGTATTCCTGTGCGGGTTGAGCGCGGTGGGTTGCGTGCTTGCAACCTACTTCGGTGCTATGGATCGCGGTTTTGAGGCTTTTATGGTAAAGGATGCGATCATGAGTCACAAGGCTGACTATACAGAGGTCGTGAAGGAAATTACTGAAACGGTTACCTTCAAGACCCTGCAGTTCATGCTTGAATATTTAAGAAAATAGTGATCGCAATGGTTGGTTGTGAATAGATGGTAAAGGAATAGGAGAGCAGCATGCAAAGTAGTAAACTCTACGTAGGGAATGTTAGCTATTCGGCGACGGCTGAGGAGTTAAGAGAGCTGTTCGCTCAGTATGGTGAAGTGAAACAAGTCAATCTAATGGAAGGCAGGGGGTATGGTTTTGTTGAGATGTCCAACACTGAAGAAGCGACCAAGGCCAAGGACGCGCTGAACGGTTTAGACTTTAAGGGTCGGACCCTTAAAGTTGACGAAGCACGTCAGCCCGGCAACAAAGAAAAGAAAGGTTTTCGAAAATACTGAGACGATTGCCGCAATAGACAAAAGTTAAACACCGGTTCTGCTTAGCTTGACGCTCTATAGTCTCTTGGTGGAGACCGTTTTTCAAAAAATCACTACATCGTATTCGTGTTCAATCGGTCTAGAAGCAACCAGTGTGATATAATGTATCATAGGAGGAATAAGAAACAAAATACAGGTCGAAATGCTCGGCGGTTGTTTCGTCGAAGCTGTTGACGCGGTTGAATGCGATAGCCCAGGCATATTGATCCTGGTATAAACACTTCTCCGCGTAACACGGAATCCGGTAAGGCCGGTCATTCCATTCGCTGTAGGTTGCCCTTATACACTGGTATAACACAGTCGGGTCTTCACCGATATCACCAGCCTTTTCCTGCATCCGGTTGATCAGTTCATCTCTCAGTGCAATTGAGAGATCTGCCCCGGAATAGTTTTCGGCAAATACTTCGTGTATGTCACCGAATGGTACTGTCTCAGGATCAGATGTGTAATCTGTATTCGTTACTATGACCACAGGGTCGCATTCCGGTGTTGAGGTACAGCTGGACAGAACGAGAATGGAGCCGATCAGCAATGTGTACAGAAGATGCTTTCTTTTCACTCGATACCTCCCTTCTGGCCCACCAGCGGGCCGTGGTCTATTATAGGGTAAGGACTCACGCGTCACTCACAAGTGAGGTCACAGCGGGACTAACTGTACCATTCTGTCCATCAATCCTCTATAGTCCTGCTGATAGTGTAGAAAGGCCCGAATTGTTACTTCGGCGAGCAGCTAAGTAACGGTAAATGCTGAAAATGTCATAGGTTTAAGTATTCATCGATATGTCTACACAGGGGTTAATAAACTTAAGTGTAGTTTGCGGAAAATGTGTGCCATTCTGACACATATCATGTTCAACCGAGTCAAAAGAGACAACAATTTGTCCTTGTGTCACTATTTTGTGCCATATTGGCGCACCCTATGTATCGATTTTTTGGTCAACCTTCAAAAAACTTATGATTTTTCAAGCAATCAGTCTCGGCATGAATATTGCAATATATCTGAGTGTAGGATAAAAGAAGTATAATATCATTTTTCTGAGAGATTTCTCAGAAAGGTGTGTTGGCTTTTGTGTATTTTTATTACATTGCCCTTGATGTTTGTAAACATAGCGATAGAGTGTAGTCGGAGGTTGGGTGGCGAAGAGGCGTAAACGAAGTCGGAAATCGTATATGAAGGACTACCGCCAGAATTACGGCGATCTGATGCGCGATCAAATCAGTGATTGGTTCAGCAATCACCCGGATTATCTAAAAAAGTACTGTAAAAAGTGGCGGGAACGACATCTCGGTTATTTCAGGAAATGGCGGCATCGAAATAGATCCACGTACCTTGACTATCAGCGGAAATGGCGTGCGCAACACCGCGAAAGAGTGAAAGCGTACATGAGGGGTTACATGCGCCGCTACCGCAGTGGAGAGCCAGAAATGGCATTAGAGGATCAAATGGGAGGAAGCCTTGCTCTGGATTAATCCAGTATATTGTGCGCATAGGGTAAGAGTTTTCATACTATAACTAAAGAACTGTAGGCATACGCTAACTTCCCAGCGTATGTGTTGTTAACAATTAAAAAAACATCTTGCTGCAAAAGCAGGGTCGAGCGGTAATATGATGAACAAAGAACTCGGAAATTATTCTTCTATATTGATGATCAGCCAGCAGTTGGAGGAGGACGTATATGAAACCATTCCGTAAGCATGTAGCCATCTCAATAGATGGTGGTGCGTTGAAAGGTGTGATGGTAACCCGTGCACTGGCAATTCTTGAAGACCATCTGGGCAGACCGGCCCACGATATATTCCGTGTTACGACAGGAACCTCGACTGGTGCCATTATTGCAGCGGGTATTGGCAGGGGGTTAAGCGGCACGCAGATGTACGACCTCTATTGTGAATTGGGTGGCGTTGTCTTTCGCAGAACCCTGCGCAGCATGCTTTGGCCTTTGACCCGCTACCGTTTTTCTAACGAGCCTTTGGCGAATGCTCTGAAGCAGTACCTTGGTGAGGGGATGATGAGGGAATTCTGGACGGCAGAACCGCCGACCGATGTCGTTATCACTGTCTTTGATCTTGTGGAGAAAAGAACTCGTTTCGTAAAACCCTGGAAAGATGAATACTCCACCTGGCCGATCCTTAAGGCGGTCCTGGCGTCGAGTACAATACCTACTACATTTCCTGTCGTTGAGGGAAGGTATGTTGACGGCGGGGTTGGTTCTTACTGCAATCCGTGCTACATTGCAGCGTATGAACTGTGCTTTTGCCTAAATTGGAATCCAGCTGAAACGACTCTCA
This sequence comes from candidate division WOR-3 bacterium, assembly GCA_029858255.1. Lineage (NCBI taxonomy): Bacteria > Pseudomonadati > Caldifarciminota > Caldifarciminota bacterium. The sequence continues at coordinate 80,891 of JAOUFJ010000008.1, forward strand.
TCAGCCTCGGCACAGGTCGCGAACCGCATTCTCTAAAGACGGGTGATGCTGATCGGTTCATGGTGTGGGATTGGATCGGTCCTGTAATAGGTGCTTTCATGCAAACTGCCGATGATCAACAAGTACATGTTGTCAAAACGTTCTTCGAGAGACTCGACTTCCGCAGATTTCAGGTTGATTTCCGTGAGCCCGTAAAGAGCGATGATCCAAAAGAAATACCTAAACTTGCTGAATACGGGGAAGAACTGGCGCGGAAAATTCTCAACGATGAAACCGATATAGCTATGGAAATCAAGGCAAAACGCACGCTCCAGTCCTTGTAGTTGAAAGACAGGATTTTGTGTTTCTCTGCATCATCTGATGCACAGAAATTTCGATGACTAGGTTGTTTGCAATGTTGAGATGCAGACAGGTAAGAATCCCGCCCCGCAGCTGTGACGATGCGGGGCGGGCCTTGTTTGTATAGTATAGCTATTTAACGAGTACTAGTTTGTACGTCGCGGTCTGCTCTCCTGCATCGAGTTTGAAGAAGTATATGCCGTTCGCAACAGTGCGGTTATTATCATCCTTGGCATTCCAGAAGACGGTGTTGGTTCCTGCATCTACGATGCCATCAACAAGCGTGCTGACCAGCCGGCCTGCACTGTCATATACCTTGAGCGATACCCTGCTTCTTGCCGAAGTATTGTAGGTGATGAGAGAACGTCCCCGTACTGGATTCGTCATCGGCGCGAAACCAGTAGCAAGCGGGGCATCTTTGCTCGGTGATTCTTCAATTCCAGTATACAGATAGTTTATCACTCTATTCATCATCGTATCCCGGTCCGCCTCAGCATTGATTAGTTCAAATGCGAACCCATTGAAGAAGAGATAGTACGGAGTAACCGGTGGTCCCACGGCGATCGTGTTGCTCAAGTTCGATTCGTTCTGCATCTCGGTCCATGAAGTGCCATCCGGGTTGATCTGGTCTGCGTAGTCATATATAATAGTACCTGTGGTCGGTGATGAAAATCCGGACATGATTGGTCCAACGCCTGTTACCTGGGTGCAATATATGTCATCCACATGCGAGCCAACATGCATCCAACTCACCGGGTCGATATCATACAAGACATCCTGGGAAGAGAGCCACAGCTTGCCAGGGTTCATGACGTTCAAGAGATAGAGGCCAATTTCAGTAGTATCCGTGGCTGTCAATGTATTTGACCAGTCTTCACCCGTGGCCCATACAACGATCTCATAGTTACCCATGACCGCGGCATCAGGTGCCACGCCGCTGCTGTCAAAAACGACCCACTTGTCATAAGCAAGCCCGAGGTTATTGAACGACGTTTCGTAGTACGTTTCAACGTTAGGTAAATTCTCGTCGTCATCGACATAGAGTATTTCCGCCCCCGCAGAAACGTAACCGATGTCCATCTTATAGACATTGCCCGTGGTCCAACCACAGCTCCAGAGATAAGTACCGTCAAAAGCAAGGTCCTGTATTTCAAGGTCAGGGCAAGCAAAGGACGTTATCACTGCACCGGTGACCGGGTTCAGCTTGTAAATGTAATCGGTTGCCTGGTCAGAATTCCAGAGAACATTGTCATGCCAGTCCCAGGTAAGACCAGTGGAAGCCGTGCCCTGCGAAGGGAATTGTCCCCAGATAGCGCCTGTCGCCGGGTCGAGTTCCCATATGGTATTGTTTGCCCAGTTCGTATTCCAGATCGTGTCGTTCATCCAGGCAAGACCTTCGCACGATGCTCCGGTGCCCGGACCCGGGATCGAAGCCAATACTGCTCCGGTTACGGGGTCGAGTTTGTAGATGAGTATGGTTCCGCCGTCCGCACACCACAGATTTGTTCCATCCCAGCACAATCCCGTGGCTGTGGTGCTGGGTGCTGGTAACGAATCAAGGACGTTGCCCAGGGTGTCCATTCTGTATATTCTATCGAGCCCATCGCTGCCGAGCCAAAGGTATTCCCCATCCCAGGCCATACCGTCGACATTATTAGAGGGCGCGACGAATTGATAGACGACTGTACCTGTGTCTCTTGGTGCATTATTGCTGCGTGGAGCTCGTGCTGCATCTCTGTGTGGGGCTACCGTAGCGCTGCCCATTTCGGTCAAGCCGAAAATCGCAAGCGTTGCGATTACACAAAAGACCGACATTCTCTTGAGCATCATTCACCTCCCTAATACTTTGTTGGTGTGTTGTTTTATTACGATAAATCTTTTTACGAACTAAGAATGAAGTAAATTACTATTTATTATAAGAGCATATAGTTATAGGTCAAGTCTTCTTATCGAGACCTAAGTCTCAGTTGGGGACAGGCATAACATTTTCAACATTCCTGCTATGCAGAATGATTATAGTTGTATTAAATTCTCATTCTATGCTGAACGCAGAGGAAAAACATCGGGGTTCTTACTGTTATCAGTCATTTCCCGGGTTGACCAGGGAATCTAACTACGTCAGTTCACCTCGAGATCATCCGGTTCCGTTTGAAACTAGAAAGGCTGACGGTGACAAAAGAGTTGACAGCTGTCCCCCGTATTTTATTTCAAGATCACGAGTTTCCCCACGTTCTTTTGCCATGGTGATTCCAGTGTGAAGAGGTAGATTCCAGCGCTGACCTTTGCTTGCCATTGGATTGCATGGACACCAGCAGATATGACGCTATTTATCGGTGTGTCAACTAGCCTACCTGCACAATCAAAGATTCGCAGCGATATCAAGGCTTCACGCGGCAGGGCCAAGACAAAGGTGGCCTCACTTCTCACCGGATTGCCTTTCAGTTCTAATGCACTGTATTGAGGCATGATACTCAATTCTTCGATCCCTGTGCAATTGGCAATGAACCAGTAATAACTCGATGGCGCACCAGCAGGATCAACGGCTGCGTTGCAGGGTTGTGCCGCGTCGACTGCTTCGATATAGTACCTGACTGTATCGTATGGATTGGCCACCGCAGATATCGAGTCCAAATACCAGTTAGGTGAACCATTCATGATCATTGTCGTGGATATCCAACCGGGGTCTTCATCCCGTTTGTAATGCAGAACCACCGAGTCTATTCCTGCCAGATTGTCAGTAACCATCGTGCGAATCTCAAATGGACCGGTGAAAGAAGTGTCATTCCAGACCGAAGTAGATTCGATAACCGGAACAGTGATATCAACACCGAAACTATCCGGTTCAGAATAAGGACCATCATTGCCTGCCAGGTCATATGCCTTAACGCGCCAGTAGTACCGGTTCTCGGAATGATCTATGATTATGCCCGTAGTATCCAGAGTATCAACGATCAGCGGAGTAACAAAGCCAAATAAAGTATCAACCTGGAGTACGTAACGGATTGATGAGCGGTGAATATCTAGATCCTGCACCGATTTTTCTAAGTATGGCTTTTTATCGAGTGCTTTTCTCAATGCTAAACACGAGACCGGATTCCACTCAAAGGCAACCAGTGTATCGCTCATGAATATTCCATCCACCGGTGCAGTCAATACGGGTGCTACAGGTATGTCAGTGTCAATCTCAAATTGCCATGTTGATGAGAACGCTCCTTCATTACCTGCCAGATCGATTGCTTTTACACGCCAGTAATAGACAGTATCAGCCAGTACGGTAGTAAATGTCGTGTCGGTCGAAGTAGTTTCAACCAAACCCTGGGTAAAGCCGTCATCTAATGCGTACTGAACTATATAATAGTCAGTGCCGCTCAGGTTATCGTTTGTCGCGTGCCAGCTAAAATCTACTATATTGTCATTCAGATATGTATTATTTGCAGGAGCGATCAGATTTACGGCAGGGGGCGGTGTGATATCAACACCAAAGCTATCCGGCAGCGTATAAGTACCCTGGTTACCTGCCAGGTCATACGCCCTTACCCGCCAGTAGTGGACGTTCTCGCTCAATGTAACGGTGGTCGTGGTTGCTGTCAGCGTATCGATCACGAGTGGTGAGGTGAAAGCCGTGATGGTATCCACTTGAAGAATGTAGCGTATAGGGGCGTCGATATTCGTTAGTTTTTCCAGAAGTGACGGTCGGTCTGATGCATTTTTTTGCGCGGTGGGCAATTCGTCAATATCTCCGTTGCCGGCAATTTCTGTCACCGTGGTCCACTCGAAATCGACTTGCGCGTCAGTCAACCATGTTCCGCCAATTGGAGAGACAAGCGCTGGTACTGATGGCGACGAAGTGTCAATCTCGAATTGCCATGTCGTTGAGAATGCGCCTTCATTATTTGCGGCGTCTACTGCTTTTACACGCCAGTAATAAGTAGTATCACTGAGGACTGTCGTGAATGTCGTATCGACTATGGCGGTGTCGACCAGCCCCTGTGTGAAAGCATTATCAAGGGCATATTCGAGCACATAATGATCTACCCCGCTGATATTGTCACTCGCTGCATGCCAGATGAAATTGACTGTGCTGGTAGTCAGGTAACAACTATAGGACGGCGAGCTTAAGGTTACAGTGGAAGGAGCGGTTGTATCGATGACAACTGTCCATGTTTCATTCGATTGTCTTGAGTTGTTAGCACTATCATAGGCGACCACGTACCAGTCGTTGTAACCTTCGTCCAGGTCATAATCGACGGCCCAATTGGTGTCAGGACCAGTATGTCGTAGTACGTCTTCTATGTATATTCTATAGTCCTTAATCCCACTTCCTGTATCAATCGTTGATTCCCAGACAAAGGTCGGCCGCAATATGGAAAAGACGGTAGAATCTGAAGGAGAGATGAGGCTGAATGGCTCCGGCGGCACGGTCTCAATACCTGTGGTATTGCCGATTTCCCAATGGAGCAGTGCTGGGTCATTAGGTGAATCTGTGAATTTGCGATAAAAGAGTCCAACTAGACGCAATGTATTGTACGTTAGCGTGTCCAATGCTGAGAGATCAATGCTCCCAATTGCCAGTGTAGTGTAGAATCCCGTTGAGTTTCCGGGTAGAGCAGCATCAGGTACTACTTGCCATGCGCTGGTATAATATTCGACCTGTAGGCCGATTGAATCCTGCGCACTTGCTTTGTTCCATACCGCATAGCCCCAGTGCGGACGGGCATAAGTTGCAGACAAATCGCCATAATTCGCCGCGACTCCTGTCAGCGTGCCTTCATCGGTCGCTAAAGACGACGAGGAGGTCAAAATGATATTATCACAAGCACAAGCCCATCCCCAGTGTGAACTCGTGGATTCATCATGATACATCCACTGAAACTGAACAGAATCAGCGGGTAGGTATCCGGTCAAATCGATTGTAGCAGTACCGCTAACGCTTGATGTATAAGTGGCAACAGTGTTCCAACCACTCCAAGTACCATTGAAGAACCGTGTTTTCACTTCGTATGTCTCGCCAATCTCGTAGACCTGAAAACCGTAGCCGTAAGTTATCTCGAGACTCTCAGCATTAACAGGGATGTGAAGTGAAGGAGAGACCAATGCTTCGTTATAGTTAATGGCGCCGCTACCTGCAGCATCGTCGTCATAATACGCGTAGTATGAGCCATAGCTTGGCGGCGGATACGAACCAAGCGCACCCGTCGTTCCGACATTCCAGTCAATACCATCTCCGTTGCCGTCGATTACGGTCCAACCCGATGGGATTCCGCCCGACTCAAAATTCTCTTGAAGTAATGTGTCGACGATTTGCTGACCGCCTGATGGATTGAGTACCACACTGTCTCCCTGGATGCTCGTTCCATTGAGTACATTAAAACCGAATTGTGCGGCCGTTGTCTGGAACCACGAGCATGTGTTTGACGGCAGGGACGTGCCGATGGTGAGTGATCTTTTTACCGTGTAATTCGTCCACGTTCCCGAGCCAGTGGGGTCAGTACATTTGACCTTCCACCAGTATGTTGTTGAGTCTTGAAGTGGCGACGGGAATGTGAAATTTGCCGTGCTACCGCTTGTATAGGTCGTTGTGGTTGAACTATCAGGACTCGCAAAATTCGGGTCAGTGTCCCAGAGAATTCTGTATTGGATGTTGTCATTCTGCGGGTCGTTCGAATAGAACGTGAGGACGGGCTGTGTGTCAGGCAGGCGGGCAAAGTCGAGCGGCTTGACGATCGAAGGTACTTCCGGCATTCCTGCTTCGGTTGTGACCGCGAATCCTTCATATGGGTAGTGATTCTGGGCTGTAGCCGTGACCCACATTGTGTCATTGGGAACGCTTGCCGTTACGGTTATGGTCGCGATACCTGATGAGTTGGTATACCCTCTGCCGTAAAGTCCGGTGTCTGTTTTGCCCATCAGGCAAACCAATGCATTCTGTATGGGTGTTATGTTATCATCCTCCCTGACCGTGACCGTGAAGGCATTTGTACCGGCATTGACGGTACTGTTGTGGCTCACTGCCATTGAATCCGGGTCATCGGTCCATAGCGGCATCTCAGGGTCGCCGAAAAGATTATATTCAAACAAACACCACCGCCAGACCCAGGTTCCTATCGACCCAGCTCTCTGGTCCTTGGCAGCAGCAAGGACCTCCCCCAAATGGTATGCCGATGTGCCAAAGAGTTTTCTGTAAAACCAGACAGAGAGTTCACCAGAGGGCCCGAGCGCGCCTTGCGGAGATGTATATCCCCATCCATATCTTGAATTCATTATCGTCGCACTTGCGCATCTTTTGTTGACGTTGACCATGCGCTCGGCAAGACAGTCATAACTCGCGGCAGAACCCGCTTCGTCAACCGCGCCGCAAAAGCATCCCATGCCATTGACAATGGCTGCTTCTGTTGAGTCGTTCGTTTGTGCACCAACATCATTGTAGTAGTAGTATGCATTCGTACCATAATTGTAATACTCTCCGTATTCATTTCCATGACCGACCATATGACAGAAGTTATATCCCTGGTTGAGCGAATCTCTTGTGACATATCTGGACATGAGGCCGAGACTTTCATAGATCTTTGATTTTTGCCAGTCATTTGGGATGGTATCAGCGATCGTGTCATTTATGCCGTTGCCGTAATTACCGCTCCAGAGGTTGCCCACAGGCAGGAGGATCTTTTTGGTGAAGGCTGCTGACGGAGATTTTTCATAGGTGATCACTTTACTCACGAAATTATTGATTTGAGTTATGTTCTTAACTGGTGCCCTTCCTACATACACATCACTGTATCCATCTACGCCATCAGTGAATTGTCCATAGATACCATTGCCGTTTAGGTCCCATGTGCCGTCGAGGTCTGAGAAATAAAGATCAGTAGGAATGGTGTCTTCATCAGTATAACCACCGACACCGCTTGTATAAAAATATGCGTCCCGTCTTGGGACGTATTCTTCGCTGTGTTCAAAGTCACACTGTCCGGCAAGGAGGAAGTAGACCGCGCCCGAATCCGCCGTCTCGGCTATGAAGTTCCTTACTTTCGTCGCATTGTCTACTCCGCCGTAATTACTGTAGATCCATGATGTAGTCACTATATCAGTGGGGACTCCTTTCTTGGTTTTCCAGTCCTTTAATGGTGTAAATGCACTGACAAAAGAGGCGTCGGTAATAATGATATACTCGCTGTCCCATGTTCCTCTCTTTAGAGGCGGTGACCAGATGTCCACTTCATTATTGTTTTCTACCAATATTCGTACTCTTGCCTGGGCAAGTGTTTTCTGGGTGGCGGTAATGGCTTTCACTGGTTCGGCACCGTTTCGATAGTGTATTCTGAAAGAAATAGTACTGGTGAGAAAAAGTCTCTTCGTTGATGGGTTATGGCGCAGTGGAGTAACTGCCACAGTGATAATACGGTAACCAGCCAGATTTCCTTCGTGCATGTATTTGACAATCGTTTCCGGGTACAGGGCATCCAATGAGTAGATCTCCTCGTCGGGTAGGGTGAATTCACCGGGTTGAGAAGCCGATATCGGTTGCGGTTCTTGGGAAGGGAAGATGTTGAACGTGCCTGGCAGATACTTGCCTTCTTCCCGAAGGATCTCTATACGGTCGAACTTGGAACCAGGCGGGATAACGAATGAAAGATACTTGGTTGGTAATTTCGGATGGCCCGGTTCTTCGAGGTGGGTGTAATTCGGAATCGAAACGTGGTCATATCCATTATGCACCTCGAATATAAGCTCGCCAGTACTAACATAGCAATTGTTGTCAATTATGCCAGCAAACATGGTTAATGGCACAATAATGCATATCAAAAACATTGTATATTTTGACATAATAGCT